>NZ_PQWO01000018.1 GCF_003231495.1 Acaryochloris thomasi RCC1774 | reverse complement strand
AGTTGGGACACGCTGGTAGAGCAGAAGACACGGAAAACGATGGATGACGACGAGTCAACACTCGCATAAGCATAGGAGAACATACATCCCCTTATCGATAGAATATCCTTACCCGTTTAGGACTACCAAATCTCTAAAGAATTATTACTTTGAGTAGAGTATAGTTAACCTTCAAGTTGGGAACCCTAAGCGTAGAAGCAGTGCCGATCGTGGATGGACCTACGACAAAGTGGTTGGAAAAATCTAATCGATCGTGCGCCTTTTTTCAATCATCCTTCATCACGCCTAACAACGCGCCTCAGCCCTATGCTAGAAGCAACCCGTGAGCCTAAAGCGCTGCCCACTCAGGAGCAGCACATTCTCGTTATTGATGACCAAGACTGTGGTGTCTTTGCCCTGGACGCGGCAACTTATTCCATTGGTCGAGATAGGAGCTGTGCAATTGTCCTCAACGACGCCTCAGTTTCTCGTCAGCATGCGCTGTTGCTTCGCATGCCTGTACCCGGAGCGAATCGCTACCGATATCGCCTCATTGACGGCAACTCTCAAGGCAAAACCAGCACCAACGGTACTATTGTCAACGGTGAGCCTTGCCAGTCCCATGAGCTAGCGAAAGGTGATTCGATTCAGTTCGGCAAGGAGTCCTTCTGTACCTATCTCATTATTTCTGGAGAAGAAGCCGAGCTATCCCAGTACTTAGAATCAGCAGAATTCCAAAGCATTAAAGCGGGGACAACCGATCCGAAAGCAACTGTCTGGCTAGAAGATCCGATCGAGCCAGAGCAGGAAGACGCGACTACTATTTTTTCTAAGCGTAGTGTTCCTCAAGCCCAGGCATCGAAGTCGCAGGGACAAGCAAAGAAGAGCAAATCACAGCCGCAAGCATCTCAAGGTCGCTGGAAAGTAGTGCTAGGAGCGGGCATCGTGGCAGCGATTCTAGCAGCGGGTTTCTGGCAGTTCAGTCAGTCCAAAACCCAGGAACAAACAGCACCTATTGAGAGCGGTCAAACAACAAATCAATAAGCGGCCAGGTCGATAGAAAACAGCGGTAGAGTAGATAGGCACCTGATAAAAGGAGTCCTGATGCTGGCGAAGCGAATCCTACCCTGCCTTGATGTGAAGGCGGGTCGAGTGGTGAAGGGCGTCAATTTTGTGAACCTTCGAGATGCTGGCGATCCAGTGGAGCTAGCGAAGGTCTACAACGAGGCGGGCGCGGATGAGCTGGTCTTTTTAGATATCACGGCGACCCACGAAGATCGGGACATCATCTATGACGTGGTATATCGAACGGCAGAGGAAGTCTTTATTCCCCTGACCGTGGGCGGTGGAATTGGCTCGCTGGACACAATTCGGAAGTTACTAAGGGCCGGTGCCGATAAGGTTAGCATCAACTCTTTTGCGGTTCGCAACCCAGAGTTTGTCACCCAAGCCAGTGAGCGTTTTGGTCGCCAATGTATTGTGATCGCCATTGATGCCCGTCGCCGCACTGACCCCGAGAACCCCGGCTGGGATGTCTACATTCGCGGTGGACGGGAGAATACGGGACTAGATGCGATCTCATGGGTCAAAGAGATGGAGCAGCGCGGGGCTGGCGAGCTACTGGTCACCAGTATGGATGCCGATGGAACTCAGGCAGGCTACGATTTAGAGCTAACCCGCGCCATTGCTGAACAGGTGCAGATCCCAGTGGTGGCCTCGGGGGGGGCTGGCACCTGCGATCATATTCGTGAAGCGTTGACCGAGGGCAAAGCGGAAGCAGCACTGCTGGCTTCACTGCTCCACTATGGACAGTTGACCGTCGCCGAAATAAAAACGCATCTGGCTCAGCATCAGGTTCCAGTTCGTGACTCTCATTCTTAAAAAGGCTGTCGGGGGGCTAATGCAAAACCATCCCCCTCATTTCAGGCATTATCCAACGACTCACCAAACTCCAAGTTCTCATATAGCTCAGCAAGCTCTAACTCCACCGGCACAGACACCAAAGACACCCTAGCCTCCGGCCTATCATGAACCGTGAGTAACCATTTATTTGCCTCCTGCCGCGCGTAATGCTCTACCCGTGGCTGATATTGATCAATTAGCAAATACTCTTCAAACGTTGCAACTGTCCGATAGGCTGAGAACTTATCACCTCGGTCATATCCCTGAGTAGATTCTGATAAGACCTCAGCTATAAAAATCGGATTCATCACCGTATCCTTTCGCCCAGTCTGAAGCTTCGGCGGACGGGGCATCACCATCACATCGGGGTAAGTATAGAGATTGCAGTCCGGCAACCAGAGACGCTGATCGGTGACAAAAATGCTGTATGGCTGCTTGCGCAGCGCCATTGTCAGCAAGAAAATAAGCATCCGTGTAATTTCATTGTGTGCAGGGGTGCCACCCGTCATCTCAACAATCTCTCCATCCCGGAATTCGCTGCGAACCTCAGACGTGATCTCCAGCTCTAGATATTCCTCAGCCGTGTAGGTCTTCGTTTTCGGTGCTGCCATCGCCATCATTCAGCCCTCCGGCCTTTCCCTAATCATGAGCGTCAGCCAGCACAGCTAAGGCGAGTTGAGGATCGGGTGCTTGAAGAACTGACCACTCATGAAGTCTGCTGCACTTCGACTGTCAATGCTCCTTATCTTAGCAACTAGGCAATAACAAGAATCAGACCTTGCAAAAGCTTCAATCCCCAGAATATTTTGGCAAATCTTTGCTCGAGTAAATAAATTGTGCCTTCAACTGGCGCGGAACCGCGACGCCGAAGAAGAACTCTTGCTCAGGGGATTGATCACCAAAGGTCACTCCAAACTTTGAGACTAAGACCGCTAACACAAGCTTCATAAAATAACGTGCAAAATATTGACCAATGCAGGCCCGATCGCCCCGTCCAAAGGGAAAGAAGTAGTCACTTCCCCAGTCGTTCTGACGGCAGGTCTCTGCATCCCATCGGGCTGGGTTGAAAGTCTCTGGCTCTGACCAATGATCGCTAAGGCGCTGCAGCGACCAGTTACTCATAAAAATGGGGGTACCTGCTGGAATGGAGTGCCCTGCTAATTCGGCACCACCTTGATTAACCGTCCGTAGGAAAAACGGGACGGCAGGCCAGAGCCGTAGCGATTCACGCATCACCTGATCAAGCTGAGTGCAGCCTTCCAGTCGCTCTAACGTCAGGGGACCAGCAAAGAAGTCTTTGACTTCTGCTTTGAGAGCGGCCAGAGTTTCTGGGTGCTGATGAAGAAGATGGAGCGCTGACGTAATACCGCTGGGGGTAGAGACGGCTCCACCGGGATAGACACCGGCACAAAAATTACGCAGCTTTTCGGCCTCAAAATTAGTGCCGCCTTTGCGAAGCACCCAGCCTAGCAGCGAGTTGGCTGGCGCTTCTTCTAAGCTGACGATCTGTTCAAAGCGGTTGAACCAGGCTTTGCTTACTTTGCGATAGGTACGATCCCACGGCTTTTCTGGAATCAGCCATGTTGCCAAGGTCGAGCGCGTCATCCGACTCGTACCGGTCTGGCACATGGAGTTAAACTGCTCAAAAACTTCGTCCGGGAAAACTTGCCCCACGGTTGCTAACGAAAATCCGTCAAAGGTCAGCTTTTGAATGGCGTCATAGGCCGATAATTCACCCGCTTGGTTAGAGGCTGCGACCAGTTCTGTCGCTCTTGTTTCTATGAAGGCATGGAGGGGTTCGATCTGCGACCCGAGCCAGTCATCAAAGTAATCCATGCTGAAAGGATGGTTCTGCTTCAAATCTTTCCAGTGAGCATCTGCAGCTGCAGCTTCAAAGGGATTGGTGTCGGTCAGCATGGGCCGCAGCGCTTTGCGCGGCTGGTTTTTATAGAACTTGTAGATTGGGTTATTGTGCAGGGGACAGCGGCTTTCTGCGACTTCCGGTGACTGTTCCCCCACCCCTGAAAGAACTTGGTGAATTAGCTTTGGATCGTTAACGGCTAGGCAGGGTCGAAACAGCATCCAGAAGCGAGCGACGTTTCCGTATTGTTGGGCGTAGTTACCCAAGACTTCCCAGGTGGGATCTTTTTGAAAGTCTAAAACGTTCCCAGTCGGAAAGATCGGGGTCGGCCCTGGGATATCTTCGAAGGGCTGGGCTTTAGAAGCGGTCAGCCATCTGAATATTCTCTGCAGTAGGGGTTGCAGAAAACGGTTCCAGATTAGCGCGCGAAGCGATTGCCGGGGGGCTTGACTGGAGGTGGAAAGGTCCAAGACCATGAAAATTGTCCTCTGGGGGTGGGTAGGGAACTAGGGGTTAAATATTGATGCTTTGGGGGATTTTGGAAGGCTGCAGATAGCAGTAGGGATAGGGACGGGTTTGGTTACGGGTTGCGATCGCATCTTCAATCTCCACCAATCTCTCTTGAAAGTCTTGGAGGGCGCTCTGCTCTTGCCCGTCACGAAACCAGCCCAAGTCATACTGACCCAGTACCGTGTGATAGACCTGTCCTAGCAGATAGGTCAGCTCAAGCTGTCCCTGTGCCTGATGCAGCGGCGGAAGCTGCTCAAAATAATCTGCTTCGCTAGCGGTGGTGAGCGGATGAGCCGGAGCATATCCTGCCAGAGGCATCGCCGGAGCGTAGGTCATCACATCTCCCTGCGGAAAGTTGACAGCAGCATGTTGGGCGCTGGCAGTAAAAACGATTAACGTCACCGCATCAATCAGGTATGAGAGAGTCCGAATCTCACCGTCTTCACCGAAGTCAACGACGCGACCGCCATCAAAGGCAATCAGCTCTGCTGCCCAGTTCTGGAGCGCCTGATCCTGCTGGACTGCGGTATCGTCTTGGTAATGAAGACCGAGGTAAGCCGCAACCCAGTCTTTGATGGCATCCCACAGTAAAAGGGCATCATCGCGGTAAGGATAGACCGGGAATGCCTCTAGATCGGCAACACCGCGCTGCTCAAGCCGTTTGGGCAGCATGGCGCTATTGAAGCCGTAGCTCTGCAAGCCAGCGACAGTCGCTGCGCGCGCGCAGTCAATCGTAGCCGCCAAATTCTTATCAACGCCACCTCGGGGAGCCATAAGCAGATTTTGAGCCCCATCATTGATGTTGAGCATGCCCTCAAAGTGCGGGCGCAGTAGAACACTAAGGGGATGCTCCGGCAGAAGTTGCCGATGGGTTGCGATCGCAAAGGGGCCAATAAACAGATGCGTGCGACCTAAGTGGGCAATGGCTTCGTGGTAGTTGCTATCGGCCACCTGAACCACAGCCTTGGCCATTTCCCAAGCGTATCGCTCGGATTCGTTCGTCGAGGGCGTCACAATTGGTACGTTCGTACCCGAAACCTGACCACACTGAATCGCAATGGGCCGCAGGTTTCGTGATGCGGAACCGCCCCGAGGGACAGCAAATAGCGCCTGAGGCGCTTCAATATATTTGGGGTGGGTGCCAGGATAGGTGCCATTGATAGCTCCTGCCAGAATGGCGTAGTCCGCAATGTAGAGGCGGCTCTCTTCTAAAGCTTTCTCCAGGGAATCATCAGTGCCCATGACGGCTTGATAGTGATCGTTTGTCACCGGAAATTTTTGGCTGAGGATGTCGCCAAACAAAACGCGGACCTGCTCAAGCATCGTAGGATTGGGACCCGCTATCCGTAGGTAGGCGAAGTATTCATCTTCTTGGAAATGAGTTGCGATCGCAGGTAGTGCAATCGTGGCAAACTGCCTGTTGTAGTCCTCCAGACTCGTGGCTGTCACACAGTGGCGGTCTTGATCAACGCGAGCCTTGACGCCGCCGTGGAGCGCCAGCAGAATATCTTTCTCGACCTCTGAAATCAGACTCAGAACCAGATCTTCCCACTCATGCAGTCCCAACCTGAATCCCTTCCAAAGGAGTTGGGGAACTGCTCTGAGCAGATGCCAACCCAGCCGAAGTTTCGTTTTGAAATCTGCCTGCTGAAAGATATCGATCACCGTTTGTCTGACGAGGTGGGCGACATGGTGACGGGCCTGTACTTCTTCAACATGACCTCGCTTGCTAACGATGGCGTTGATAAAGATTTCGAGCATGACCCGAATCACCTTTCTCCACCAGACCAGACTGGGTCTCTCCTCGCGCGGCAGCTTGTCTACCATCGCGACTGGCGCAATATGGGCGTAGTTGTACTTATATTTTTTGCGAGCAGTCCTGAGAGCGTGGGGGACAGGCTCAGGATGAGCCTCTGTTTTCTTTAGAGCCGGCACAGGTGGCTGAACAACATTCAGAGACTCAGTATTCAGGGCTGTAAAAGATGAGGGCATGTATCAGTTACTCACGTTGGGAAACAGAAGAAAGCAGAGGCACATCTTTGATCGAAAACTAGGGTCTTGTGAATCTCACAATCGTCAAAATCGTTGAGGTGCCGTTTCTCAAACTCAGTGTTCCCAGTCTCTGAGCAATCTTGATCGAAAAATTTCCCCTGTCTCTGTTCCCCGAATTCAAACAGTTGTAAAGGTCGCTTGTTTGTTTAACAGACTGTCGTTTCTGACGGGCAGCATGCCGTTTATTCAGTCCCTCTTGATCGCCGTAACGCCAACGAATTGAGAGAATTTACAGATTCAGCTCAATACTTCGTCATGGCAACATCACAAAAGTAGACTTAGATGTCAGGTTTGCTGCTTCAGCCGTCCACTATAGAGCTGGCCTGCTAATTCAGTATTTGCACGGAGAGTTTAGCTAAGTCTGATCAAAAAGACTGCGATCTCAACGCCAAATATCCATAGCTTTGCTGAGGCCAGATACTCTTTCGGCGTTTAAGGACAGATGAATGACGGGTGTTGTCGGCTGTAATTTGACTAAGCACATTTATGAGAGCGCGAATTCATTAGTCTATCGGGGTCATCGAGGCGACCCTGATCAGCCTGTCATTATCAAAATCTTGAAAGAAGACTATCCCACCTCGGCCGAACTGACCCGCTATCGCCAAGAATATGAAATCACGAGCAATCTTGACATCGAAGGTACAGTTCAGGTTTATGGGTTAGAACCCTATCAGCGCACTTTAGCGATGGTGCTCGAAGACATTGGAGGGCAATCCCTCAAAGAGTGGTTCCAAGGGCAGGCAGTGCCGCTGGAGGAGTTTCTAGATTTAGCTCTCAAGATTGTCGAAATCCTGGGGCATATTCACAGCCGTAACGTCATTCACAAAGATATTAATCCCAGCAATATCATTGTCAACCCAGCCTCAGGACAGCTTAAAATCATCGACTTTGGGATTTCAACCCAGTTGAGCCGTGAGAACCCCACCCTCAAAAACCCACGGGTATTAGAAGGCACGCTGGCCTATCTGTCACCGGAGCAAACCGGACGGATGAATCGCTCCCTAGACTACCGAACGGACTTCTATTCTCTCGGCATTACATTCTATGAGCTGCTGACGGGGCAGTTACCATTCCCGACCGAAGATGCTTTGGCACTGGTTCACTGTCATATTGCCCATCAACCCAAGCCACCGCATCAAATTAATCTTGCGGTGCCGCAGGTCTTGTCTAATCTGACGCTGAAGCTGATGGCTAAAACGGCTGAGGACCGCTATCAGAACGCGGCGGGCCTCCAGGCTGATTTGGAAAACTGCCGAGAGCAGTTACGCAGCACAGGTAAGATTGCACCTTTCGTCCTCGGCACTCAAGATTTATCCGGTCGCTTCCAGATTCCACAAAAGCTCTATGGGCGAGAGGCCGAGAAAGCAATATTGCTGGCGGCTTTCGAGCGCATCAGCCAATCCACCAGCACCAGCGAATTAATGCTGGTGGCAGGGTATTCCGGGATTGGCAAGTCTTCTCTAGTGGCGGAGGTCCATAAGCCCATTACCGAGAAGCGCGGCTACTTCATCGCCGGTAAATATGACCAGTTTCAGCGGGATGTGCCCTACTCCGCAGTGATTGCTGCCTTTCGCAGCCTTGCCAAACAGCTTTTAACGGAAAGCGAGACCCAGCTAGCCCAGTGGCGGCAGCGCTTGCTAGCAGCTTTGGGACCAAACGGTCAGGTGGTCATTGATGTGATCCCTGAAATAGCTCTGATTACAGGAAAGCAGCCCCCGGTACCAGAGCTGGGTCCAACAGAGGCTCAAAACCGCTTCAATCTGGTTTTTCAAAGTTTCATTCGGGTTTTCTGTGATCCCGAGCATCCGCTAGTGCTGTTCCTAGACGATTTGCAGTGGGCTGATTCTGCCAGCCTGAAGCTGATGCAGCGAATGATGACCGATAGTAAGATGCGATCGCTGCTTGTGATCGGTGCCTACCGTGACAATGAAGTCAGTGCGGCGCATCCATTAATGAGCCTGTTAAACCACTTTGAGACCCAGAGTGTGACAGTCAATACGATTACCCTGGCCCCCCTATCGCTGACGCACCTCAGTCAGCTAATCACGGATACACTGCAGCACAGTCAGGCTGA
Source organism: Acaryochloris thomasi RCC1774 (assembly GCF_003231495.1). Lineage (NCBI taxonomy): Bacteria > Bacillati > Cyanobacteriota > Cyanophyceae > Acaryochloridales > Acaryochloridaceae > Acaryochloris > Acaryochloris thomasi. Next base: position 84,906 of record NZ_PQWO01000018.1, on the reverse strand, counting down.
ACTAGATCCCCTCGCGGAATTAGTGCTTCAGAAAACAGAAGGCAATCCCTTTTTCGTCAACGAATTTCTCAAGAGTCTCCACAGTGAAAGACTGCTGCAGTTTAATGAAGCATCCCGCCTCTGGGAATGGGACATGGAGCAGATTCAGGCCCAAGATTTGACCGATAACGTCATTGAGCTGCTGATTGGCAAACTCCAGAAGCTGTCAAGCGCCACCCAAGAAGGACTGCGGCTGGCGGCCTGCGTCGGCGCTCAGTTTGATCTGGCGACCCTTGCCATTATTCAACAGAAGTCTTTCAAAACCGTTTTTGCTGATCTCAAGCCGACGATTCAGTGTGGTTTAGTGATTCCCCTGTCTGAATTGACAGCAGATTTAACAATTGAACGCTTTCGCTTCGGCCATGACCGCATCCAGCAGGCTGCCTATGCCCTGATTACCCCAGAACAAAAAGCACCGGTTCATCTCCGTATTGGTCGTCTGCTCAGAGACGGCGTGACCCAAGAAGGTCTGGCAGACCGCATCTTTGAGGTCGTGGATCATCTCAATCAAGCACTCGATCTGATCTCTGAACCGGCTGAACGACAGCAGTTAGCGCAGCTCAATTTTCAGGCGGGTCAGAAGGCGAAGTCGGCAACCGCTTACCAAGCTGCGATGAACTATCTACTAACAGGGGTGACGCTTTTAGGACCGGATGGCTGGCAAAACACCTATGAATTAGCCCTGGGGCTTTATGAGGCGGCCAGTGAGGCGGCCTATCTGAATCAGGACTACGAAAAGCAAGAGCAGCTAACGGCAATCATTCTGCAGAAGGCCCGCTGTGTTCTAGATAAAGTCAAAGTCTATCGGGTGAAGATTCTGGCCTGTTCGTCTCAGAATCGACATTTTGAAGCAACCGATATTGGTTTTGAAATTTTAGGGCAGCTAGGCATTCAGTTCCCGGAACCGACGCCAGAAAATTTACAGCTTGAGCTACAGCGAACTCAGGCTCTACAGCATCAGCGCTCCATCGAAGGTTTGATTGATTTGCCTGCGATGACGGATCCTGAAAAGCTGGCGGCAATGCAGATTTTATCGGACATTTTATCTTCTGGCTATCAGGCCGCTTTTGAACGGTTTATTCTCAGCAACCTCACCCAAATTCGACTCTCGTTAGAGTATGGCAATACAGCAGCTTCGGCTTTTGCCTATGACTGCTACGGCATCACGCTGTGCGGGGCGGTGGGCGATATTGCTTCGGGCTACCAGTTTGGGCGCTTGGCGCTGCAGGTGGTGGATAAGTTCGAGGCCAAGCAGGCGAAAAGTCGGGTAATGTTTGTCTTCAATGCGTTTGTGCGTCACTGGGAGGATCCGCTCAGCGCTACGATTGCCGATCTTCACAGCGGCTATCAAATCGGCTTGGACACAGGCGATGTGGAATATGCCTGCTACTCGCTCTGCTGGGAGTCCATGCACAGTCTACTCACGGGTCGAGAACTAGAAGCGTTAGCGACTCGGATGGCTGCCTATAATTTTGCGATCGCAACCCTAAAGCAAGCCGCCTGCCATCTATACCTGAAGATTTATCAGCAGACCCTCGCAAACCTCAGAGGCCAAGCCTCTGACCTAAGCAAACTCAACGGAGAATTTCTCCAGGAAGCCGAGGTCACGGTGGAGAGTGCCGACAACAAACTGGCTCTGGCCTTCTTCTACACGCATAAAGCAATGCTCTGCTATTTACTGGCGGACTACGAAACCGCTTTAAGCTGTACACAGTTGGCAGAAAACAACGCCGATGGAATGACCGCCGCCTACACCATTGCCGTGCTGAACTTCTATGACTCTTTAACTCGGCTGGCCCGTTTTGAGCACCTTTATGAATCGGAGCAGCAGCAGGCACTAGAGCAGGTCAATGCCAACCAGCAACAGCTGCAGCAGTGGGCTGAACATGCCCCAGAGAACCACCGGCATAAATATGAGCTAGTCGAAGCAGAACGCTATCGCTGTTTAGGACAAATAGCAGAGGCAGGGGTGGCCTATGATCATGCGATCACATCGGCCCAAGCCCACGACTACCCTCAAGAAGAAGCGCTTGCGAATGAACTTGCAGCTCAGTTCTACCAGCGGCAAAATCGAGACAAGATTGCCCAGGTCTATTTGAAAGATGCCTACTATGGCTACTTCCGGTGGGGGGCAACCGCAAAGGTCGAGCAGCTAGAACAGCAGTACCCTAACCTTTCTAAGGCAGTCTTCACAACGGCATCGGGACCTTCTTCTTCTTCCACAGCAACTCACACCGTTCGTACCAGCCAATCGCTAGATTTAGCCACTGTTCTGCAGGCATCTCAGGCCATCTCAACGGAGATTGTCCTCGACAAATTGTTGATGACTCTCATTCAAATCCTGGTGCGCAATGCCGGTGCCCAGGTTGGCTATCTCATTCTTAACAGCGACGGTCTCCTGATTGAGGCCTCTGCCAACACCGAGTCTGAGACCTATAGCGTCCTCCAGTCCACACCGATAGTGGGGCAAGTTCCTCAGACGCTATTGAACTACGTCAACCGCACGCAGGAGAGCGTGGTTTTATCCCATGCCAGTCAAGCCGGTGATTTCACTCAAGATCCCTACATCAAAGAGCGACAGACCCAGTCAATTTTGTGTATGCCACTCCTCAACCTGGGACAGCTCAGTGGGATGGTCTATCTGGAAAATAATTTAACCACCAGTGCTTTTACCCCCGATCGATTAGAACTACTGCAGCTGCTGTCGGGACAGGTTGCGATCGCAATTGACAACGCTCGTCTCTACGCCAACCTAGAGCAAAAAGTCGATGAGCGTACCCAAACCCTTTCTCAAACCGTCAAAGAACTACAGCTCACTCAACAAGAACTGGTTCAGTCCGAAAAGATGGCCGCTCTGGGACAGCTTATTGCCGGTATCGCCCACGAGATTAATACGCCCCTGGGTGCCATTGGCTCCTCTATTCAGTACATCAATAACTTCTTGCACAACAACCTACAAACGCTCCCCCACTTCTTTCGAACCCTCTCCCCAGAACAAGAGCAGCAGTTTCAAAGCCTGCTCCAGCGATCGCTCCAGTCAACCACCAAGCTCTCAGGGCGGGAGCGTCGTCAAGCACGCAAAAACCTAGCCAAGCAACTGGGCCACCATGAAATTGCAAACGCCAGCGATCTGGCTAGCTTGCTTATTGACCTGAACATCTACAGCGATCTCGATGCCCTACTGCCCTTGCTGACAAATCCGAGTAGCGAACCGCTTCTAAAAATGGCGCGTCAATTTACGCGGGTGCAAGAGAGCGCCCGAGACATCAACAGCGCTAGCGATCGCGCCGCCAAGATCGTGTTTGCCCTCAAAACCTACGCCCGCTACGACCACAGCGGCGAAATGATGACGGTCAACCTTACAGATGGCATTGAAGCCGTCCTCACCCTTTACCAGAACCAAATCAAGCACGGCGTCACAGTAATTCGTAGCCTCGATGCCATCCCTCCCGTAAAGTGCTATGCCGATGAACTCAACCAAGTGTGGACGAATCTGATTCACAATGCCCTACAGGCCATGGACTACAAAGGCACATTGGAGGTCAGCCTGCAGGAACTCGGCGGCAGCGCACAGGTAAAAATCACCGACAGCGGTAGTGGCATCCCTCCAGAGGTCCAAGCGAACATTTTTGAGCCTTTCTTTACAACCAAGCCCCCTGGCGAAGGCAGCGGACTGGGACTCGATATTGTCAAAAAGATCATCGATAAGCATCAAGGCACCATCACCTTTGAATCGATACCCTCGCAGACGACCTTCATCGTGTCTTTACCCATGAATCCTCAACCCGGAAACCATCATGTCTAAACTAGCGATTCTTTGCGTTGATGACGAAGCGATCATCCTCAATAGCCTACTGCGACAGCTCCAGACAGCCTTCGATGATACCTATCTCTACGAAACGGCAGAGAATGCCAGCGAAGCCCTAGAAATTATCGAAGAACTCCAGGGCGAAGGGACAGATCTATTAGTGATCGTGTCTGATTGGCTAATGCCGGGAGCCAAAGGCGACGAACTCCTGATTGACGTCCATCAGCGTTTCCCCGGCGTGGTTAAAATTATGTTGACAGGGCAAGCTGATCACGACGCGGTTGAGCGAGCTCATGATCAAGCGAACCTCCATACCTGCCTAGCAAAGCCTTGGCAAGAGCAGGACTTAATTCAAGCAATTCAATCGGCCCTTCCCCAGTAATCCATGTCAAAACCTGTGATCGTGTGCGTTGATGACGAACCCGCCGTTCTTGATAGTCTGCGGCGAGAGCTTTCTGAAGTCTTTGAGGAGAGCTATGAGCTAGAAACCGCAGTTGGGGGCGTAGAAGCCGTTGAACTTGTCAAAGATTTAGTGCAGGACCAGTGCAATGTGGCTGTCATCATTGCTGACTATCTGATGCCCGATCTAAAGGGTGACGAGGTGCTGCGACAGGTCAACGAACTCTCACCCAAAACCCTAACCGTGATGCTAACGGGGCAAGCAGGGGTAGATGGGATAACCAATGCGATTAATACAGCTCAGCTCTATCGATATATCGCCAAACCCTGGCAGCCTGCCGACCTGCAGCTCACTGTGCGAGAAGCACTCAACAGCTATATCCAAGAGCAACAGCTCTATGAGTATCAGCACCAGCTAGAGCAAAAGGTACAGGCACGAACCCGTGAGTTAACCCAAACCCTACAGGAGCTACAGGAAACCCAGACAGAGCTAATCCGGTCGGAGAAAATGGCAGCCCTGGGCCAGCTTGTAGCGGGTGTCGCCCATGAGATCAATACTCCCGTCGGCAACGCCCTCTTGGCAGCGTCCGTGCTGCAGAATGAAACACAAGCCTTCGACGAGCTCTATAAGCAAGGTAGCTTAAAGCGTTCAACCCTTTCTGGCTATCTCGAAACTGCAGCAGATAGTAGTCGTCTCGTATTGAGCAACCTTGACAGAGCAGCCCAGCTTATTCAAAGCTTCAAGCAAGTTGCCGTAGATCAGACCAGTTTTGAGAAGCGACCCTTTACAATCATCCCCTATATCAACAGTGTGCTCACTAGCCTAGAGCCTCACCTTAAGGCCACAAAACACCAAACGACCGTTGACGGAGATATTTCGCTGAAGATGGTAAGTTATCCTGGAGCGCTTTCTCAGATTGTGACAAACTTGGTGATCAACTCTACACGACATGCCTATGGCCCAGGAGAGCAGGGGCACCTCAGTTTTTCATTGCATCAGCAAGAAGAGCAGGTGATCTTAGAGTACGCCGATGATGGGTGTGGTATCTCTGAGAGCCACCAAGCAAAGATTTTTGAGCCGTTCTTCACAACTGCTCGAGAGCGCGGCGGTAGTGGCTTGGGGCTCCATATTGTTCACAACATTGTGACGCAAAACCTTCGGGGCACCATCCGGTGTGAAAGCACCTTAGGCTCAGGAAGCAAGTTTATTCTGAACTTACCCTTACAGATTACAGACGAGGGAACCCATGCCTCAGTCTAACGATTCAGTCACTGCCAATGAACGCCTTGACTTTGAAGATGAGCCTCTATTCTCGGACGACCAAGACACCGCTGCCAGCAACAGCGAAACGCCCTGGAAAATACTTGTTGTCGATGACGAAAGACAGGTACATGAGGTCACCCGCCTTGCGCTCAAAAATTTTACTTTTGAGAACAGGACCTTAGAAATCATCTCTGCTTACTCTGGGCAAGAAGCTCAAGCGATGCTGAGCCAGCACCCCGATACTGCCGTATTGCTCCTTGACGTGGTCATGGAAACCAGTCAGGCCGGTCTAGAGTTGGTCAAATATATCCGTGAGAACTTGCACAATTTATTTGTGCGCATCATTCTGCGAACCGGCCAGCCGGGCGAAGTGCCTGAGATCTCAATCATCAAGGGGTACGATATCAATGACTATAGAACCAAGACTGAGCTAACGCAGCAGAAATTATTCTCGACATTAGTTACGGCGATCCGTTCCTACCGGGACATTATCACGGCTGAAGAAGATCGCCGGGAGATTGCCAGCCTCAATGAAAAGCTGCAGGATTTTAACCGAAATCTAGAAGAGTCCGTCAAAATTCGCACACGAGAGTTAGAGGCAAAGAATCAGCAGCTAGAAGCAGAAATCCAGGCCCGCCTTAAAACCCAAGAAAAGCTACAGGCAATCAATAAGGCCCTCGATCTTGCCAATCAAGAACTCGATCAGTTGAATCGCCAGTTAGCATTGGCTGCCAATCAGGATGGCTTAACAAAGCTGGCCAATCGACGCCGCTTTGATGAGTATCTTGAACAGTCTTGGAAGCAGGCAGTGAGGGATCAGAAAGCTTTGACCCTGATGCTCTGTGACATCGATTATTTCAAGCAGTACAACGACACCTACGGTCATTTGCAGGGAGATCACTGCCTGCAGGTGGTGGCACAAACCATTGACGGGGCCATCAGGCGTCCGTTAGATTTAGCAGCGCGCTACGGGGGAGAAGAATTTGCCATCATCTTACCCAACACAAATTCTGAGGGAGCGATGGCGGTGGCAGAGAAGTTGAGAGCAGATCTAGATCAGCAAGCACTGGTCCATAAATCTTCTAGTGTGAGCGATCGCATCACCCTGAGCATTGGCATCTCCACCCTAGTCCCCACCGCTGAGCTAACGGTCCCAGCATTGATCGCAGCCACCGATACCGCCCTCTATCAAGCGAAAAAAGCAGGTCGAGCGCAGATAGCTTCCCATCAAGCCCAACCTCTCAACTAACCCCCAAGGGATGACAGACCGAGCAAAGCTATTTTTGATTTTTATTGACAATCTTTTTCAATAACTATACAGTGAAGTCATGTTCTCCTCTCTTGAAGAATCAGCATGCTAGGTCAAGGCGCTCTCTGCGTTTTGACCTTTTTTATCGGCAGGGGTAGTCACTTGTGATTTTTGTCAGAAGGGCACCTCTCGATAGACCAGTGAGTAAAGCCGTGCACGTATTGATTAAGGTACAAAAATGGCTACGGCTCATTGACGGTATAGCAAGGATGCCCTACCTTAACCGGGTACTGCGATGGCCGTTTTTGGGCAACTAAATGATGAACTCTGTTGAACATGCCGTCCCTGAACCAGTGTGGGATGTGATCGTGATTGGTTCTGGCATTGGGGGACTGGTTACAGCCACTCAATTAGCGGCAAAGGGGGCTCACGTTTTGGTATTGGAGCGATATCTAATTCCGGGCGGCAGTGCTGGCTCTTTTCGCAGAGAGGGCTACTGCTTCGATGTCGGTGCTTCCATGATTTTCGGCTTTGGCAAGCAGGGGACCACCAATCTATTGACCCGCGCTTTAGATAGCGTCAATCAGCGTCTAGAGACGATTCCTGACCCCGTACAAATTCACTACCACCTACCCGATAATTTACAGATTAAGGTGCATCGAGACTATGAGAAATACTTGCAAGAGCTGATAGAGCGCTTCCCCCATGAGCGTCAGGGGTTGCGCCGCTTTTATGATGCGTTCTGGCAGGTGTTCAACGGTCTCAACGGGATGGAGCTGTTGTCCCTGGAGGAGCCCCGCTATCTGATGCAGACCTTTTTGCGGCATCCGGGTATCTGTCTGCGGTTGGCAAAGTTCTTGCCTCAGAATGTGGGGCGCACGGCGCGGCGCTATCTCAGCGATCCGGTTTTGCTGAAGTTTATCGATCTGGAATGCTTCTGCTGGTCGGTGGTTCCAGCAGATTTGACGCCGATGATGAATGCGGGGATGGTCTTTTGCGATCGCCACTACGGCGGCGTTAACTATCCGAGGGGCGGAGTGGGGCAGATTGCTCAGAAGCTTGTGGCGGGTCTAGAGGCGGCGGGCAGCACCATTCGATATAAGGCACGAGTGACCAAAGTTTTGCGAGAGAAAGGTCAGGCAGTGGGCGTCCAGCTAGCGACAGGAGAGACCTTTCATGCCCGTCGGATTGTGTCTAACGCAACCCGCTGGAACACTTTTGGTGAACTAGTTGAGACGGTACCACCCACAGAAGAAAGGTGGCGACAGCGCTATATGAAATCTCCTAGCTTCGTGAGCGTGCATCTGGGGATCGCGGCTGGGGCACTGCCCCAGAATATCCACTGTCATCATGTGTTGCTGTCGGACTGGGAACAGATGACGGAATCCGGCGGAACCACTTTCGTCTCCATTCCAACGGTGCTTGATCCGAGCTTGGCTCCTCCAGGTCATCATATTGTGCATGCCTTTACGCCTAGCTGGATCGAGGAGTGGCAGAATTTGTCAGCTTCGGACTATCGGGAGCGAAAACGGCAGGCTGCGACCCAAATCATTAATCGACTAGAACAGATTATCCCCAACCTAAAGGAGCATATTCATCTACAGGAGGTGGGTACACCGAAAACGCACCGTCGATTTTTAGGGCGTCAGGATGGCACCTATGGTCCAATTCCACGCCGTCCATTGCGAGGCTTGTTAGGGATGCCGTTTAATCGCACGGCGATTCCAGGGCTTTACTGCGTGGGAGACAGTACGTTCCCGGGGCAGGGGCTAAACGCAGTGGCTTTTTCTGGGTTTGCCTGCGCCCATCGTGTGGCCGTGGATTTACATTTGAAAGGTTAGATATATTCGATGCAGCGCATTTAGGCTATGGTTTAGCTTCGTAGATCAATGATTTAACATTAGCCTTCAGCACACGAGACACGCGGGGAGTAATTCAAGCAAATCAAATAGGTGTTTTGAGTTCGTAGGTCCAACATAAAACGCTGTATACATCTACCCATCACCGAGAGATAAAGCCGGCTTTTCGCCGCTGGTTCTTAACAACACACCATGACTAACGCTTTCTCTTGTCCTGTACTAAGGTTGGTAGCAAGCAAAGTTGTTTGATCTTTCAAGGTAATCGAGTAACCAAGACTGATGGCGAGGTGAGTCACCAACGGTAGATGCAATGGGTATGATTTCGAGCTTTTATTGCCACTGCCTTATTGATGCAAGTAAGCTCACAGAGAGAAAATATGGCTGTCTCACTTCCAAGCATCACAATCCTTCTGGTGGATGATTCAGAGATTGACCGAGCTGTTAGTCGTCGATATCTAGAGTCTGCAGAAGCAATTGACTATAAAATCTTTGACTGCGGGTCAGGAGAAGAGGCTCTCACCTTTTGTCAGCAGACTTGTCCTGACGTTATTTTGCTTGACTATCTATTGCCTGATACAGATGGACTTGAATTGATGAGTGCCCTTAAGCGGCAGCTAGAGTTACTACCGCTGATTATTCTTTTGACGGGGCAGGGGGATGAAGCCACTGCTGTAGAGGCAATGAAGAGCGGCGCAAAAGATTACTTCATCAAGGGGCAGCTCACAGCTGAAAAGTTAGTTAAGTCAGTTGCGAATCTTGTCACCGCCCGAAATCTACGGGTACAGTTTCAGCGTCAGCGTCAGCAAGGTGAGCTGCTCACTCGTATCGCGCTGAGCGTGAATCGGATGGTGGAGCTGCCTCAAATCCTGCAGACAGCGGCTGATGGAGCACGTCAGTTATTAGGTTGCGATCGCATCCTGATTTATCAATTTGAGCCTGATATGAGCGGTACAGTCGTGGCAGAATCCGTCCTGGCAGAGTGGACAGCAGCCATAGGACAGCACCTCGAGGATAACTGCTTTCAAGGCGAGCAAAGTCATCAGGCTGAGAAGTATCAACAGGGCCATACACTAGCGATTTCTGATGTCGAGTCGAGTCACCTGTCTGCTTGTCATCTCAATCTGCTGCAGCGGTTTCAGGTGAAAGCGAACTTGGTCGTGCCGATTCTGTTCGCAGAGACATCAATGGATGGATCCAAACTTTGGGGACTTCTGATCGCGCACCATTGTCAGGCTCCTCACCGATGGTCAGCAGTCGAACAGGAATTATTGAGTGACTTATCAGTGCAGGTTGCCAGCGCCATCCAGCATGCCGAGTTAATCGCGAATCAGCAATTAACCCTTAAGCAACAGCAAGAGACCAGACAAGTCTTGAGAAAGGCCCAAGAACAAATCGGGCAGTTTTTGCAGTCAGATCTGATCGGGATTCTGTTTGGCAATATCAGTGGCAAGGTTCAAGAAACCAATGATGAGTTCTTGCGGATCATTGGCTACAGTCGCCAAGAGTTGGAGGCCGGGACAATTCGCTGGGATAAGATAACCCCCCCTGAGTTATTAGCAAAAGACCATGCTGGCATTGCCGAAGCCCAACGTAACGGAAGCTGCACCCCCTACGAAAAAGAATATATCCGCAAAGATGGCAGTCGAATTCCCGTTCTGGTTGGCTATGTGCTTTTGGGAATCGATCGCACAGAGAGTATTGCCTTCGTTCTTGATATCACGGTGCGGAAGGGGGCAGAACAAGCACTACAGGCTGCAAAAAATGAGTTAGAACAGCGGGTTCAAGATCGCACAGCAGAGCTGACACAGGCCAATACTCAGCTTCACGCTGAAGCTGCTGAACGGCTTGAACGAGAGCAACAGCTTCGCAAAACAGCCCATCAACTGGAGCGCTCGAATCAGGCTCTCAAGGATTTTGCCTATGTCGCCTCCCACGACCTGCAAGAACCGCTGCGAAAGATTCAAGCTTTTGGCGATCTTCTACAGAAAAAGTACAGTTCTCAACTCGATGAGCAAGGACAACGCTTTATAAATCGAATGCAGAGTGCTGCAAACCGGATGCAAATTTTGATTCGAGACTTGCTGGCCTACTCTCGACTGAATACAAAAGTTCAGCCATTTATCTCAGTGAATCTCAACACAATTCTGACAGAAGTTCTAGCAGATTTAGAGACGAAGATTGAAAAGACGGCTGGGCATGTTGAGGTGAGTCACTTGCCTTCATTGGAGGCCGCTCCTGTGCAAATGCGGCAACTCTTTCAAAACTTGATTGGTAATGCCCTCAAGTTCCATCGTCCTGACATCCCTCCCCGAATCACCGTGTCTTACGTAGAGGTCGATCAAGCCGCAGAAATTCAGATTAGAGACAACGGTATCGGGTTTGATCTTCAATACCTTGACCGCATTTTTACGCCCTTCGAGCGTCTTCATCTTCAGTCAGACTATGAAGGAACCGGCATGGGACTCGCGATCTGCCGTAAAATTGTTGAGAATCATGGTGGTGAGCTTACGGCAGTCAGCCCTGATAACGAGGGCGCTACCTTTGTTCTGACCCTGCCCTATACTCAGCTGAATTCTGTTGCCCTAACCTCGCCTTAAGATGGCCGCTTGAAAGGCCTGCCGCTTCTTCCTTCCATAATATTTTTCAGGACCACCAATTTGTGAAGTTCAAAGTGAAGGCAGAACCCAGGTTTCAGAACTTCTGGAGTGCAAACAGAGCCATTTGATGCAGACCCATCTGACTGGGGAGCTAGCGGCGTTGAGTGCGGCATTTCTATGGGCGTTAGCTTCTGTTGTTTACGCCCGTATTCAGGCTTCACCCCTAGCGATAAATTTGGGAAAAGGGATAGTTGCGATCGCACTTCTAACGCTAACCCTCATTTTCCAGGGAGGGCTGGCTCCCGATCTTCCGAGTCATAGCCTTTTGCTGCTCCTTCTCAGCGGTGCTATTGGCATTGGCTTTGGGGACTCTGTTTATCTAGCCGCACTGCGGGCCTTGGGTGCCAGACGAACGCTGTTATTTGAAGCTTTAGCGCCTCCCTTAGCAGCCGTTCTAGCATTGTTATTCCTGAACGAAGAACTCTCTAGCTGGGCTTGGCTGGGCATGAGCCTCACTATTGCCGGAGTGACTTGGGTGATTAGTGAACGGTCTTCACAGCTTCAAGAGCAGGGGCGCGATCGACGCTGGGGAATTGTCTACGCGCTACTAGCATCAATGGCTCAGGCTAGTGGTGCGGTTTTGTCTCGGGCTGCGTTAGTCGATACGCCTCTGAGTCCGACCTGGGGAGCCTTCTTGCGCCTTTGCAGTGGCGTTTTTGTATTGGTGTTGTGGGGGCTAGGGCAAGGGAAGCTGAGGAGTTGGGTGCTGGAGTTGCGATCGCAACATCTACTCCGCCAGCTCTGTCTCGCAGCTTTCGGCGGCACCTACTTAGGCATTTGGCTGCAGCAGATTAGCCTCAAGTATGCCGAAGCGGGCATTGCCCAAACCTTAACGGCCACCAGTCCTCTATTCGTCTTGCCCATTGCCATTTGGCTGGGCGAACGTGTCAGCATCAGAGCATGGCTGGGAGCCGCCACTGCCGTTACCGGCGTTGCTCTACTACTGTGGCTGCAGTAGCTGATAGCCCTGTGGGGCAGCAATGTACGACAGCTTTGCTATATCCCAAAAGAGAATCGAGAATTGTGTCATTTGCCACCAAAAGCGACTGATAGACTGATTTTAGTCATACACAAGCACAATTTACATGAAAAGTATCTGCGTCTACTGCGGCTCTAATTTCGGAGCACGCGATAGCTATCTAAGCGCTGCGAAACGACTCGGAGAAGAGATGTCAAAGCGTCAAATCAAGCTTATCTACGGGGGCGGTAACGTTGGCTTGATGGGAGCAATCGCTGATTCCGTTCTCGGCGCGGGTGGAACTGTAATCGGTGTCATCCCAAAAGCACTAGCACAGAAAGAAGTTGCACACGAAGGACTCAGTGATCTACGAATAGTTGACTCTATGCACGAGCGTAAGTCCCTGATGGCTGAGCTTGCAGACGCATTCATTGCCCTTCCTGGCGGATTAGGGACTTTAGAAGAATTCTGTGAAATTGCGACATGGGCGCAGCTTGGCTTCCAAGACAAAGCTTGCGGACTACTGAACATTGATGGCTTCTACGATGGGCTGCTTTCGTTTCTCGATCATGCAACAGATGAACAGTTTATCCGCCCTGAGCACAGACATATCGTTCTAACAGAAACAGAAGCCGATAAACTTATCGACAAGCTTACTCAGTTCAAGGCTCCTACTCTATCGAAGTGGACGAGTTAATGGCATTGAACAACAGGCTTTGATTAGTTGCAGCCCTGATCATGAAGTAAATTGCCCTCAAATATGTTGAAAAGGCTAATCCACATCACAGAAGAGCGTCTTCAACAGTGAAGGCATTTAAGAAATTGGTTCGCTCATTATTGCTGTTGTACACAGGAATTGAAAACTGCTGTATAGCAATACGCGGCTGAGTTGGGACAGCCCTTCTTTAGCAGACATGATGTTCAAGCATTTTGATGTCCGAATCAATACGCGTACCGCTATATCTCTAGGTTTTAAGAGAGAGTTTGGCTGCTCGCCGTTCCAGACGCCACTCTGTAAGCATTTGCGCCACAGATCGCAGACAGAGGAACAGCCCGCCGCCAATAAAAATGAGTAAAGAAGCCAGAAGCACATAGTCCACTGGGGTCAGAGTCACCTGTTCTAGATCAGAAAAGCCATTGGCCTGCAGTCCTGCCGAGCCAAACTTCATCAGGCTAAGCGGGAAGATTGCGCAAAAATTGTGGAATCCGTGAGCAAAAACCGCCCACCAAAATCCGTGTCTGAGGCGAATAAAGGCAAAGAAGATGCCTGCTGTTATTTGCGGCATAACGATCAGCGGTGCCACAACATAGGTTTTAGCATCAAAATTAAAAATATGGATAGCACCAAACAGCAGTGCTGAACCATAGATTATCCAGCCGATGTACTTTGCATAGAAAGCATGGCCCGCCGCTCTCTGAACGCGATGATGGAGTAAATAGCGGACCAGCAATCCCACAGCTACAGCAAATAAAAATCTTAGCCCCGGATTCCCAACATTGATAGCAAGCAGAAGGAACGTCAGCGGCAGCGAGATATTGAACGCCGAAAACCTCAACGGCAATCGAAACATCATTTCTTCTAAAAGAGGAGCGCCGACAACAACGGCGAGCACCAGCACTAATAGAGGCGTTTTCTGCAAAAAATCACTGATCGGGTCTTCGCTGGCCCCGACCTGACCTCTCGCCGCAGAAACCATCAACAGGATCGGTATAAGAACCGCAATCATTAGACTATAGAGCCGAAGAATATCGCTCAAAATTGCGCGTCGATTGGGGCTTGGGTAAAGCCGCTCAGAATAGACAGGCCTACGCAAAAATCTCAAGAAGACGCCTAAAAGGCTCTGGGGTGCTGCGGGCAAAGTTTCGATGTCAGGAGGAAGGCTCATGCTGTTTCCAAGCGCATTGATTATGGAACGCGATATAGATGCTAAAAACGCCTGCACCCACTAATGCGGAAACCATCTTTTTATAGTGTGGACCGCGAAACAATCAAAGGCAGCAGAAAAAATGCAAAGATCTTCAGATCTTGGATCCATATTGAGACAACGGCTAACTCTATTTTGCCCCAAAGCCAACAAAGGCGAATAGGGTTCTAGGATCCCAATACCCAGTTAACCAGTGTGCGCACTGCGAAACCTGTCGCTCCCACATTGTTATAGCCGCCTTCCTTTTCAGTCCAGACCGGGCCTGCAACATCTAAGTGTGCCCAGGCCGTATCTGTGACGAACTGCTGCAGAAAAAGTGCTGCCGTAATCGAGCCACCGGGACGCGGACCCGTATTTTTCATATCAGCAATCGGTGATTTGAGACCCTCAAAATACTTGTCTTCGAGGGGCATTCGCCAGAATTTCTCGCCCGCTAAGTCAGAGGCTTGGGTTAACTCCTGGGCTAACTGATCCTCTGGGGTCCACAGACCCGCAATATCGTTTCCTAAAGCCACAATGCAGGCTCCGGTAAGAGTTGCTAAATCTACAATCGCATCAACCTCTAGCTTCTCAGCAAAGACAAGGGCATCCGCCAGCGTCAAGCGCCCTTCAGCATCGGTGTTATTAATTTCAATCGTTTTACCGTTCGACGCCGTGAGAATATCGCCGGGGTGCAGTGCTCGCCCACTGATCATATTTTCCGCAGCAGCCACAATAAAATGAACTTCGGTGTCAGGCTTAAGCTGTCCAATGACTTTGGCAGCGCCCAGCGTTGCGGCAGAACCAGCCATATCCATTTTCATCGTTTCAATGCCGCTGCCGCTGCCTTTGAGATTGAGGCCCCCAGAATCAAAGGTGACGCCCTTGCCAATAATGGCAAGCTTCCGCTTAGCTCCGCCAGACGGCGTGTAGGTGAGGTGAATAAATTTCGGAGGCATTTCAGAGGCTTTAGAAACGCCTAAGAACGCGCCCATCCCCTGCTGCTCACAGTCTGCTTGCTCAAGGACTTCGAGAGTAAGGCCATATTCTGAAGCAAGGGTACCCGCAGTCTCTGCAAGCATCGTGGGAGTCACGACATTGGCGGGTGCAGCCACAAGCTCACGCGCTAAGATCACGCCCTGACAAACTTGGTGTGCGGTCTTGATCGCTTCGGGCTGAGATCCAATAGCCAGCAGTTCAACCTGCTCAGGCAGGCCGTTTGTCTGTCCATTTTCTTCAGGTTCAGATTTAAACCGGTTGTCTTGATGAAGCGCAAGACCAATACCTTCAGCCATTGCCTGAGCCGATTGAGCTGCATTCTGGTTCCAGACGGGCAAATGCATCCCGACAGTTTTACATTTTTGCTTTTGTACTGTCCGAGCAATCGTTGCAGCAGCTAACCGTAGGCTATCAAGCTTGAAGTCTTCTGATTTGCCTAGGCCCACCAGCACGACAAGCCGCACGGGACTAGAGCCAGCAATCCGAGTCCAGGCTGTCTCTCCAGATTTACCTTTGAATTCTGATGTATCTACTAAGTCCTGCAGCAGACTCAAGCGGTCGGAATCAGCATTGAGCGCCTGGAGATCAACGGCATCTTCAAAAAAGCCTAAGCCGAGGCAATCACCAGCCCAATCAAGGGGACGGGTATCGGTTGCTTGAATTTTCATGCTGCTGTGTGCCTTAAAATCGAACGTTACGAAAGCCGCAAGGCATATGATAACGGAGTTCGCGCTCAAACAACATGATTCCAGTGCCAATCAGAAAGATCTGTGCTCCGCCTGATCGATGGAGGCAGTTAGGTTTTTAGAGGCGTAGGGAAGAGAACTCTCCGCAGAAAATTTACAGCAGCCCAGGCAGAGTAAATGAGATCGCAAATAACACCCCGCTCACAAACTGCAGATTAACGGCGAAGAACTTACAGTTGCTGACTCGCTCTGGCTGATCGTGGTAGCGCTGCACGTGCCGCACAAGCTGAATGGCAAAGGGGAGACTGGCAAACACCAGCAATGTCCAAGGAGAGAAAACACCTAACCCCACCCAGGTCAATGTCAGCAGATAAAGGCTGGCGGTGGCCCATCCTAAAACGTTAGCTCCCCGAGCCGTTCCCAAACGAACAATTGGGGATCGCTTGCCCGCTGCTAAATCATCTTTGACCTGATGGAAATGGGAGCAAAACAAAATAATTGAGGTGCTGATGCCGATGAGGGTGCCCACCGCTAGCCCCAGCGTAGAGAAGGTCTGGGCCTGAGAGTAGTAGGCAGCAGCAATGGCAAGGGGACCAAAGGTAATAAAGCAGATCAGTTCACCTAGCCCTTGATAGCCCAAGCGAAAGGGGGGGCCTTGGTAGGTGTAGCCTAAAGCGCAGCAAAGCAAGATGATGCCGATGAGGGTGGGGTCTTTTTGTTGGGTTGCGATCGCAACCACCCCCAGAACCCCTAAGGCCAAAAACACATTACTGATCCAAAACACCAACGATTGATTGCCCGTCAGATTCACAACAGAATGGGCCTTATTCTTATCAATACCGGTATCCGCATCAAAAACGTCATTACTGAGGTTCAACCAAGCAATAATCAAAATTGCCGAACCTAGGAACGTCAGATAAATCCCGAGATCAAACCGCTGCGTTTCGCTAAAGGCCACCGCCGTTCCCACCGAAATCGGGATCACCGCCACCGTATACATGGGGGGTTTGATTGCCGCCATCCATAGCTTGAACTTAGGTGCGATCGCAACCTCCTGCATCTTTATCCATCCTCCGGCTTGGTAAGCACCAACACCCCCATCATCCCACCTGAGATGGGGTAGTGAACAGCAGCAAATCCCGCATCGACCGCCAACTGAACCTGTTGAGTACCCGTAGGGAAGCGTTCCAAGCTCGGCATAATATAGGCATATTCCTCCGTTAGCCCATAGCGTTCAGCCACTGGCACCACCACAGACTGTAAATACCACTGCTGAAAGTTTTGCAGCAAAGGCTGACGAGGGCGATGAAAATCTAAAATGGCAGCTTTTGCACCCGGCTTCAGCACCCGGTGAATCTCTCGCAGACATTTAGGAATATCGGTCACGTTTCGCAACCCATACCCCATCGTGGCGCAGTCAAAAGAGGCATCTGCAAAGGGAAGCGCCAGAGCATCACCCTCAACCCATTCGATAGCCGCTCTCCGGCCCATCTCTGACAAAGGAGTCGCGCTAGCGGCCACAGCCAACATCTTGGCCGAAAAATCAGCTCCCACCACTGTCCCGCTAGGTATAACCCGCCGCGCCAGCAGCCTCGCTAAATCACCACTGCCGCAGCAAATATCCAAACCTCGATCGCCTGGTTGCGGATCCGCCCACTTCACCGCCATCAGCTTCCAAACACGATGCTGCCCCAAACTCAGCCAGAAGTTGAGGTCATCATAGACCGGGGCAATACGATCAAAAATAGCTTGAATCTCAGAAGACTCAGGAATGCTCATGATGCCTTCTGATGGCTGACCTCAATCACGGTATGGACATTCCCACGCGGAGAAAAGTCACCCTTCACCCCAATCTCCAGCGGATCGATGGCGGCCACAATATCATCCATAATCTGATTGATTGATTCCTCATGCGAAATATAGCGATCGCGGTAGCCATTGATATACAGCTTCAGCGCCTTCAGTTCCACCACTCGCTGATCGGGACTGTAGGTCAGGTGAATCGTCGCAAAATCAGGGTAGCCAGAAAAGGGACACTTGCAGGTAAATTCCGGTAGCGAAATTTGGATGCTATAGCGCCGTCCCGGTCGTGGATTAGGAAACGTCGTCAGCTCACCCTCCTCAATCGACCGCTCACCGTACTTTGGATCAGCGCTCGGGATCGGATTGGTCAATTCAGTCACAGAGGCAGATGATTGGCTCATGGTATATCAAACAGAATCAGTACGGAGAACCCAACCGGCGAGATAGAACGCGAAGATTGGAAACGATTAAACTTGTTATAGCGTAAAGCGTTGCTGCCCAATTGAGGACATCTATGAGCCAGACAGTACCGAGACGACCCTCAGCCTCAAATTGGCTGTCGTTGTTGAGCCTAATCGCTCTTTTCTGGTTCGGGTTTACTCCCCCTGCAGCCATCGCTGGTTTATCCATCGTCATCACTCACCCCGCAGCTATCCCGGTCGAAAGTGCTGAACAACTTATAGATACAGCTCAAAATTTCAAACCCCGCAACTTTATTGCCGAGGCGCTGGATACCGTTGGTCCCACCGTCGTTCGCATTGACACCGAGCAGACCATTAAACATTCCTCAACCGACTCTTTCTTCGATGACCCCTCTCTGCGTGAATTCTTTGGTCCTGGGGCATTCCCTCGCGGTCCCCACGAAGATCGGCTGAGGGGCCAAGGTTCTGGCTTCATTATTGATGAGACCGGGATTGTCTTGACCAACGCCCACGTGGTTAGCAAAGCAGACACCGTCACCGTCACCCTCAAAGATGGCCGCGAATACAAGGGCGAAGTGCGGGGCGTTGATGAGGTCTCGGATCTTGCTGTTGTTAAACTCAAAGACGTAGACAGTAGCTTACCCGTTGCTCCTCTAGGCAACTCTGAACAGGTCGAAGTCGGCGACTGGGCCATCGCTGTCGGTAATCCTGTCGGCCTCGACAACACCGTTACCCTAGGCATTGTCAGCACTCTCCACCGCACCAGCGCTGAAATTGGCATCCCTGGCAAGCGTCTAGACTTCATACAAACCGATGCCGCCATCAACCCCGGGAATTCAGGTGGGCCGCTACTGAGCGATCGCGGCGAAGTGATCGGCATCAACACCGCCATTCGAGCCGACGCCATGGGGATCGGCTTCGCCATTCCCATTGACAAAGCCAAGAGCTTAAAAGATCGACTGGTTAGAGGGGAGCAAATCCTTCATCCCTACATTGGCGTCCAGATGACCACCCTCACCCCTGAAGCCGCCCAAGAGAACAACCGCAATCCTAACTCTCCTGTTCTATTGCCCGAGACCCAGGGTGTTTTGGTCGTGCAGGTTTTTCCTAACACCCCCGCAGCCTTAGCAGGGATTCGATGGGGTGATGTCATCCTCAGCGTTGACGATCAGCCGGTGCAAAAAGCCAGTCAGCTGCAGACTCTAGTTGAGAACTGCCAGGTCGGTCAGCAGCTTCAGCTCGAAATTCAGCGCGGAGAGCAGACACAAGTATTTGCAATCCGTACCGGTGAGCTGCAGGGAGCGGCCTAACCCTCCGATGCTGAAGCCTCGGCTAGGAAAGACCTCATGGGCAATTGGCCTGGGTCTCTTGTGGATCGTTGCTTTACTGCTGCGCTTCTGGGGCCTTGATCGCTTTGACACCCTAGTCTTCGACGAAGTTTATTTCGCAAATTTTGGGCACAACTACCTTACCCACACCCCTTTCTTTGACGCTCACCCCCCCCTTGGCAAATACCTAATCGCAATAGGGATTTGGCTTCAGGGCTTTACGCCTTGGGGCTATCGTTGGATGAATGCGCTAGTCGGGTCTTTCATCCCGATCATCATTGCTGGCATCGCCTATCGTCTATCACATCGTCCACGCTTTGCCCTGCTTGCGGGGGCCTTCGCTGTCCTGGACGGCCTGCTCCTTGTTGAGTCTCGTTACGCGCTCATCAACATATATCTACTATTCTTTGGCCTCCTCATTCATTACTGTTTTCTATCCGCTTTAGAAAGCCGTCATCGCTGGCTATGGCTAACCCTATCGGCCCTCTGCATCGGTGCGACAGCTGCGGTCAAGTGGAACGGCCTCGGATTAGTTCTGGGGCTTTATCTGCTCTGGGCAATCTGTTGGACGTTAGCAAAACTCAATCTTTTATCTCCATGGAAACAGGCTGTAAGACTATCTCGCCTTTCTCCTCCCGTGGTGGCAGGCTATATGGGAAGCATCGCCCTGATCTGCTATGGGCTGATCTGGATTCCCCATCTACGACAAAATCCTGACTACAATTTTTGGCAACTCCACTACGAGATGCTGACCTATCATCATCGTGTTGGCAGCGGTCCAGACGTACATCCCTACTGTGCCCCTTGGTATACCTGGCCGTTAATGCAGCGCTCCCTCAGTTACTTTTACCAACGAGCGACCAGTCCCACAGCACGGGTCCCGATTTACGGTCCCCCTTTACCCGAAGAGAGCACACCCTGGATTTTTGATGTTCACGGCATGGGCAATCCCCCTCTATGGTGGGCCTCGACCTTAGCCATTTTATTCTTGCTCGGTCAGTTGCTGTATTGGGGATACAGGAGAATCATGACTGATTTAGGCGCCAAGGCAGGGACTGAAGCGCCCTCTGAACCAGCAGAAACAACACTGTGGGTGCCCCTATATTTATGCATCAACTACACCACCAATTTACTGCCTTGGATCCTAGTCAGTCGCTGCACGTTTATTTATCACTATATGCCTGCCGCCACCTTCAGCAGCCTAGCTGCAGCATGGATAACGGATGGATATCTTGACCATCCCAACAGAGTCCTACGGATTATAGCCATGATGATGCTATCGCTAGCCGTGTTCGGTTTTTTGTTCTGGCTTCCTATCTATCTTGGCCTACCTCTTTCGCAAGCTGACTGGAATCTACGGCTACGCCTCCACCCATGGCTCTCCTGGGTTTAGCGAGAGACTCTTGCAAAACCCCATTATTAGCCCAGCTTAACTTAAGGAACAAAGGGAAAGGCTATGAACATCCACTATCCCTCAGCAGTAATGCTTGGATTGATGGCTTGATTAGATTGATTGGTATTCTCTGGCTCAATCACAACTTCTTTAACGGCTCCCAACTTGCCCATCAACTGAGCGGGCTTTTTATTCACGGCCAAGAGGACGCCCCCAGCATTACCGGAGCGAACGACAAGTTTTTTCTGACCCGTGATTGTCCGATTAGTACCTGCCGTCAAGGTACCGGCATAGCTCTTCTGACCATCAACAAAAATCTCAATCCAAGCATCCTGCTTCACGCTTAGGTCAATACGCAAGGGGGCAGAACTGACCTTCGGAGCCGGAGCATTGGCCTTGGGCGAAGGCGAAGCTACAGCTTCCGGCGCTGGCTCCTCGCCGCCAGAAGGCCCAGAACTAGGAGCATTCACTGAGTCCCCCCCTAGAGTCAAAGCCGACTGATTAATCATGTAAGACAATCCACTACCTGCTGCCACAATAACCACGATGTATAGCAGATATAAATGGATGGGCTTTAGACTAGCACCGCTAGCCCCCTTTTTTGACTTCACGAGATTTTTCTGAGGGGCTTGGCCACCGCCCAAGCTCGCGACTAACTCTGCGCCATCAAGACCGAGGGTATTTGCAAAGCGTCGAATCATACCTCGCGTATAGATGAGTTCAGGCAGATCTTGAACACGGCCCTCTTCAATAGCGGTCAGTAGACGTGTTGGGATCAGGGTTTGTGCTGAAATTTCGTCTAAATCCATTGACTGCTGTTGACGAACCTCCCTAAGATGAGCGCCAACTTCCCCCAAGGTCATAGCAGACTTTTCCTCAAACTCTGGCGAACTCATATGGGGCACTCCTCTTGATGATATCTGGCGCTATTAGCGATCATAGGCCGTAAACGATCGACCTCACGTTGGGTTAAGTGACGGTATTTCCCACTGCACAGCAAGCCACCTGTCGGGCTTTCTAAACACACTGGCCCAATTTTGCTGCGGTGCAGACTTAGCACGGGGTAACCCAGCTGTTTTGCAATCCTACGAATCTGACGATTTCTTCCCTCTCGGAGGATAACTTCCAATTTTGTTTGATCGCCCTCTCTTTGGCAGATTGTAACCTTCGCGGGCAGGGTCTTCTGACCCGCTAGCATGATCCCCTGACGCCAACGTTTCAAAGCATCTGCCGATGGACAACCTTGAACCCGCACTTGATAAGTCTTGGGAATATGATAGCGGGGATGGGTCAATGCACAGGTCAGTTGACCGTCATTTGTAATCAGTAAAGCACCCGTTGAGTCCGCATCAAGCCGCCCAACTGGATGCAGCCCTTTGTGAGTATGATGCTGAGGCAAGAGATCGAAAATTGTTGAACGCTGTTGAGGATCATGGCAGGTTGTAATCACACCCGCGGGTTTATGCAAAAGCAAATAGACCAATTCAGGCCGCTGCTGAGGATAGATGCGGTCACCATTAACTTCAATGATGTCTCGCTCTGGGTCCGCCTTGTCTCCAAGTTGGGCAGGCCGATCGTTCAAGGTGACCTGACCGGCTTGGATCATTCTTTCTGCCTGACGGCGAGAGGCTATTCCCCATTGGGAAAGAATCTTTTGTAATCGGGCTTCCATATCCAGCGTCTTTAGGGTTGAGCAATATGTCGCTCTAAATTCATGCCCTGCAGCTCCAGCATAGGCTTCAGTGACTCGCCAGTTTGCCCCGTTGCCACCCAGAGTAAAGCCCGTCCACCATCAAATACCGCAACCTGAAGGGGTTCTGCCTGCAGTTGAGTGGGAATCGCAATCGGCTCAAAATGGATACCTCGGCTTCCTAAGATGATTTGCCCCATCCAACTAGCTCGTCGTATATGGTAATCAGAGGTCATCAAATAAACGTGGGTAATACCTTCGGACTTGAACCGATCAACGAGAGTTGTAAAGTTGGTCAGAGTATCGATTGCTTCATAGTCAAGATGAACTCGCTGCTCGTTAATTCCAGCTTGTTCGAATACCCACTCAGCATACTCAGGATTACTTCCGCCTGATACCCAAATAGGCAAATCTGGGTGCTGCTGGGCAAACTGAGCGGCAAATCGTTCCCGATGCGGTGCACCCCCTAAGACTAAAACGGCTTGGGGTTCTACTTTAGGTTGCTGCTGCCAATAGAACCACCCAAGTAGCAGTCCGAAACTAACAAGCCCCAACCCCTTCATTTTGACTGACCAATAAGTCACAGGGCTTAGACGATTGAAGTATGCATAGAAATGCAAATATGTAAGGCTAAATTATTGAGATGAGCGGCTACATGAACCCTCTAGCTAGGTGTACTTACAACTAACTCACAGAACAGAATTCTAACCTTCAAAATCTAAGTCTGCCCTACTGAGTTTCTGTAACTCCATTGTCGCGGACTCAATTTGTAAAAGTCCGAATATTCGATGTTTTCTTAAGATTGCTGGTCCTTCGTTAGAAAACTGGAAGAATTCTCAACCGGCCTGTTAGATTATTAATCATTTTGAGGCAAGAAAGTCGTGTCGACTCAATCAACAGCATCTTTAGCGGTCAGCGTTCAGGGTGAGGGAGTTCCGATTCTCTGCCTACATGGACATCCTGGCTCGAGTGCAAGCCTATCAGTCTTCACTTCTACTCTGTCGCAGCATTACCTTACGATTGCGCCCGACCTGCGAGGCTATGGTCGCAGTCAGACTCAGTCGTTCTTTGAGATGTCAGATCATCTGCGAGATTTAGATGTCCTCTGGGATCAATATCATCTCAACGACTGCATTATTCTGGGCTGGTCTCTGGGCGGCATTCTAGCGATGGAATTAGCGTTGCGGCATCCTGGGAAGGTAAAGGGACTGATTCTAGTTGCAACGGCAGCACGACCACGTAGCAAACACCCCCCAGTGAGTTGGCGCGATAATCTGTACACGGCAATTGCGGGTTTAACTAATGCCGTCTGTCCCGCTTGGAAGTGGAATATCAAGACCTTTGGTCAGCGATCGCTGTTCCGGTATCTCATTCGTCGTCATACAGCAGTTGCTTATCAATACCTCGCTCAAGAAGCTCTACCGGCCTACCTCAAAACATCAAAGTGGGCCAATCAGGCTTTGAACAATGCCCTGCGAACGGGGTATGACCGCCTTGACAAGCTAGATAGCATTCGCTGTCCCTGTCTAGTTTTAGCAGGAGAATGTGATCTTCACATCACACCTCAGGCGAGCCAAGAGACCGCTCAACATTTGTGCAACAGCCAATGGATCTGCTATCCAGAGACAGCTCACCTGTTCCCCTGGGAAATTCCAGAAAAGGTGCAGCATGACATTAACGTTTGGTTGCAGCAGCACCCAGAGCTGTCCTTTAAGGAACAATAATCAGCACAACCCCTACCTCAGAGCTCATATGTGAGCTGAGTTGGCTTGCAGCGCTGTACCACTGCAGTGACCCCCTCAGCCTGCTCCTGCTCTAGATCTTCAACGTAGCCTGAGATAGTGCCGTAGGCTTCTTGTTGGTTGAGAAAAGGACCAAAGTAGTAAACGCAATTTGGGGTGCGCGTCGTTACTCTGACCCACCAAGCTAAACCTAAACGATTGGAGAAATCTGCGAGGCGGCCCGATAAACCTGTGGAAGATACATTTGCTGTAGTGCCCAAGAAACGCTCCTCTTCCTTCTATAAGAACTTTAGGATCAGTAGTTTGATGCTAGATTAACTCTTTTTTCGTGTTTTTACATTATTTAACACTCTAGACAGCCTCATGGGAAGAAGCAGAGCTGGGTGTTGAAGAGGGCAAATGTAGACGCTGTAGCCAGCGTTGTCGATAGACCTCATAGAGGGCCATGCTTGTAGCCACAGAGGCATTGAGACTGGCTGTTTTACCCTGAAGCGGAATCGAAACGAGCTGGTCACAACGATGCTGAGTCAGCAAGCTCAAGCCGTCTCCCTCTGCACCGACAACCAAAACAGTTGGTCCCGTAAACTTTATGTCTGGCAATGTGTCCTGGGCAGTAGCTGCCAGCCCATAAATCCAGAAGCCTGAGGTTTTTAATCGCTCCAGTGCTTGATTTAGGTTGACAACCCGAGCGACCGAGAGCGTCTCTAAGGCACCTGCTGCGACTTTTGCGACAACAGAAGTGACACCTGCCGCCCGCCGTTGAGGGATCATTAATCCCTGAGCACCCAGAGCCTCTGCCGACCGGATAATAGAGCCCAGATTGTGGGGATCAGTAATACCATCAACAGCAATTAAGACCGGATCGTCCCGCTCAGAACAGGCTTGCTCAACGAGTTCATCAATGGACAAATAGGTATAGGCAGCCATCTGAACGGCAATACCTTGATGATTAGCATAATCAGTTAACTGATCTAGACGGCGGCTATCCACTTCATCAATGACAGCCCCTTCCGCCTTTGCCTCATTCAGTCGTGTGTGAAAGCGGGCATCGTAGCGTAGACGTGGCAAGACCCAAACTCGGTTGAGTTGCCGCTTCCCTTCTAAAGCTGACAGGACTGGATGCCGACCATAGATGAGATCTGTCTGCCCATCGTCCGTTTCATCTTTCTGTTCAGACTTGACAATGGGTTTAACTGTCGGTCGCGGACTATGGCTCTTTATCCTTATCTGATGCCGAGAAGGCCTGTCTGACCTATCCTTGCGTCTCGGCTTTCCCCGCGCTATCTTCGGCTTATCCGGCCGGGAACGATTTTGATGTTTTTGCGATTTAACCATGTTTGATCCCAAATCATAAAAGTCTAGGTTTGCTGGCCTTATCTCTTGCTCAGATCAGACTCGCTCTTCTGATGAGGAATTAGTCAATGGGGTGACGTTCATCTGACTTACGTTGCGAATATGAGTTAAGACTTTGTCTAGCCGCTGGGGATCGGTGAGATAAAGATATCCAAGTAATGCTTCAAGACCTGTAGCTTGCTGGTAAGTCCCTAATTTGATTCGCTTGGGTTTACCTGATGCAGCGTTTCTGCCTCGCCGTACAATATCAATTTCAGAGGGCATTAGGTATTCTGATAAAAGGTTCATAACCTGCGCCTGAGACTCAGCGCAAACATGAGAAACAACCCGCTGGTGGTAGGCTTGCAAACGGCTAGGTGGGTAAAGATACTGGGTTCGAACAAAGAGTTCGTAGACTGCATCTCCGATGTAAGCCCATGCAGATGGAGAAAGTTTCTCTACCTCACCTGCTGAGCGCGGTGGTTGATTATGTACCACAGATGAAATTACAAGAATCTGCTATTTACTAGGTACATTTTCAATGGCAACGTCTACGCCTGTCTGTAATGACAAGAATGTCTCTAGACGAACTAATTTAACCGTCTGGGTGACTCTTGGATTGGTCACGATCTGAAAAGAGCCCTTAGCTGTTTGCGCTTTTTTAGCTAACTGCACAAGGACACCCAAGCCAGAACTGTCGATAAAGTCAATTTTAGATAAGTCTAAAATGACGTGGTTTGGACCATCATCTAAACATTTAGTCATGACTTTACGGAAAACAGGTTCAGAGAACGCATCGAGCAAGCCTGTCAAGCGGAATAGCTGGTAATGGTCCCTGATATCACGCGTCCCCCTTAGGCTTACGGTCAGGGTCAACTGTTCTGGGATAGCGCCCTCCTCAATCTGTCTATAGATACAATCTTTTCTGCTGAGGCACTAGTATAGGGTCTTTACCAACTTGTTGCAATAACCGTAGTAAAAGCTTCCTACTTAGAAACAGATTAGCCTAGGCTTCTGCGACAGACTTTGCCCTTGAGGCTTGCATCTCTTCAATAAACTGACCAAATAGATAATCGGCATCATGGGGGCCTGGACTGGCTTCAGGGTGGTACTGCACCGAGAACAACGGCAAGGAACGATGACGCAACCCTGCAATGGTCTGATCATTGAGGTTGAGATGCGTCACATCTACCTCAGCCTGATTCATTGAATCAGCATTGAGGGCAAATCCATGATTTTGACTTGTGATCTCTACCTGTTGAGCAATCCCTGCAGGCTGATTGAGGCCTCTGTGACCAAACTTGAGCTTGTAAGTCTGAACACCGAGGGAAAGACCTAACAGTTGATGGCCTAGGCAGATCCCAAACATGGGTTTTTTATGATTTAGAAGTATTCTTGCTGTGGTGACGCCCTCTGTCACGGCTGCCGGATCTCCGGGTCCATTAGAAAGAAAGATTCCGTCAGGTTCGTGTTTAAGAATCTCTTCTGCAGAAGTATCTGCGGGTACAACAATTACTCGGCAGCCATAGCTTGCCAATCGCTTCAAAATGTTTCGTTTAATGCCAAAGTCAATGGCAACGACGACAAAGGGATGCTCTTGAGCGTGACTGGTTAGAGGTGCCGCAAACTCCCACTCCTTTGCTGTGGGTTCTAACCACTCGTAGGTGTCTGGGGTTGTAACCCTCTGAGCTAGGTTAAGACCTGCCATTTCTGGCGCAACCATAACCTGCTCTAGTAGCTCACTTGGCTCTAAAATTTCGGTTGAGATGGCTCCGTTCATGGCCCCTAGAGAACGAATTTTGCGCGTCAGAGCACGCGTATCAATACCGTAAATTCCTGGGATGTTGTGGTCTCGTAGATACGCTGATAGCGATTGAGCTGTGCGCCAGTTGCTCGGATGCTCACAAATATTGCGGGCAATGGCACCGCTGACCTGCGGTCTAGCAGATTCTTCATCTTCTGGATTGACGCCGGTATTGCCCAATTCAGGGTAGGTGAACGTTACTAATTGGCCGCAGTAACTCGGATCGGTGAGCACTTCTTGGTAACCTGTCATTCCAGTGTTGAAGACAACTTCACCAATCGTGGTGCCAACCGCACCGAAGGACCATCCTCGGTAGGATGTACCATCTGCCAACATAAGAAGAGCTGGTTTTGCATCTGCAAGCATGGTGGTTATCGCAAAATTCTTATTTGTGGTGAGCGGAATGCGCTATCAGAAGTTCATTCGAAGCTCTGTAGACTGCTGTGCGACAGCATAGCATCTTCATTTAGCTTCCTAGCGGCAGATGTGTAAATTGGGTTGGAGGGGGGCTGGATCTCCGAGTGAGGAAACATTCAGGTGTGGCAAAATAATTTGCCTTTATATAAAGTAGTTGCAGCCTTTTCATCAATTGCTGGAGTACTCTGTGGCCTTTTCTCGAAGACAATTTTTAACAGTGGCCGGTGTAACCGCAGGAACCGTTGTGGCGGATCCATTGCGCAGATTTCACCTGCGCGCTAGCCATGCTCGGTCACTGCAAGGGAAAGGCTACGGCCCATTGATCCCCGATCCACAAGGGATCCTGGATTTGCCTAAGGGATTTCAATATCGTGCTTTCTCTCGGACAGGTGAACGAATGAACGATGGCAACTTGGTGCCTGCAGATCATGACGGGATGTCGGCATTCTCTGGTCCGAACAATACGATTGTTTTAGTCCGTAACCATGAGCTAAGCCCAAGTGAAACGCCCGGTGCCGTAGGACCGAAGTATGACTCAGCCTGCGCGGGGGGCACGACAACGCTGACTCTCAATGCAGATCGGCGACTGCTGCGCCATCATGTCTCCTTGGCTGGAACCTACCGCAATTGCTCAGGTGGTGCGACACCCTGGGATTCATGGATTAGCTGCGAGGAGGATACGTCTACGCCTAGGAGCAATCCCATCCTTAGCCGGCGGCATGGCTACAACTTTGAGGTACCGGCTTTGCTCACTGAGCCAGTGATCCCGGAGCCTCTGGTGGCAATGGGACGGTTTTACCACGAGGCGATCGCGGTTGATCCCAGCACCGGTATCGTCTACCAAACTGAAGATCGCGGCGACGGCTTGCTCTATCGCTTTATCCCTCATGAGCCAGGGAACTTGAAGGCAGGGGGAGTATTGGAGGCGCTGAAAATCAAGGAAAAACCTCAGGCGAATACTAAAGTCGGCTTCGCGCTCGAACAGTCAATGGCGGTGGAATGGGTGCGGATTGAAGATCCAGATCCGGCTGAGGATACCGTTCGTCAGGAGGGCTTCGCAAAGGGAGCAGCTCAGTTTAGTCGTGGGGAGGGGCTGTGTTTTGACGGTCAAGATCTATATGTCTGCTGCACCAGCGGGGGCAAGGCGGGTCTCGGTCAGGTGTGGCGCTATCGGCCTGAGGAAGATGGAGGGCAGCTCACTTTATTTGTGGAGTCAAGTGGGCGATCGCAACTCGACTACCCGGATAACATCACGGCTTCATCCTTCGGAGATTTATTCGTTTCAGAAGATGGTTGGGGTGAGCAGTTTGTGCGCGGCATTCAAAGAGATGGAAAGGTGTACGATTTTGCTCGTAATGCACTCAACACTAGTGAGTTCGCAGGGGTGTGTTTTGCGACAAATCCTTTGACAATGTTTGTCAATATTCAGTCTCCTGGAATAACATTGGCAATTTGGGGTCCGTTTATTTCATAGATTGATTCCCTGCAATCATCTTTGTTCAACGGGTCGCTTTAGAGGAAAACTGGCTTGATTCGGGTAGAGTCAAAGAGACGTGATCGCAACCCAACCGTGACTCAAACCTATCAGGCCAAAATCTACGTAACTCTCAGACCCTCTGTCCTGGACCCCGCTGGCACAGCAGTGCAGTCGGGCCTCAGCCATATGGGCCACGACAACGTCGAAAAAATTAGAATTGGTAAGTACGTCGAGCTAACGCTCACGGCAGCAGATACCAGGGCCGCAGAGACCCAGCTTGATCAGATGTGTGATCAGCTTTTAGCAAACCCTGTGATTGAGAACTATCGCTTTGAGCTAGAGCCGGTGGGAGTTGCGGCATGAACTTTGGCGTCGTTGTTTTCCCAGGGTCGAATTGCGATCGCGATGTAGCCTGGGTCACTCGAGATATTTTGCAGCAGCCCACCCGCATGGTGTGGCACGAAGAGACAGACATCAGCGATCTAGACGTGATTGTGGTGCCTGGTGGGTTTAGCTACGGCGATTATCTGCGCTGTGGTGCCATCGCTCGCTTTGCCCCCGTCCTGCAGTCGATTAAGGATCATGCCGCTCAGGGAAAGTGGGTGCTAGGAATCTGTAATGGGTTTCAGGTGCTCACCGAATCGGGGCTGTTGCCAGGGGCGCTGGTGCGGAATCGGGATCTGCATTTTATTTGCGATCGCATCCCCTTAAAAATCGAGCGTCACGATTTACCCTGGACCACTGCCTACCAAAAGCAGAACGTCATCACCTTGCCCATTGCCCACGGAGAAGGCTGCTACTACGCAGACTCGCAAACCCTCGCCGACCTAGAAGCCCATCAACAAGTCCTGTTCCGCTATAGTGACGCCCGCGGCACCATCAACGCAGCAGCAAACCCCAACGGCTCCTTGAACAACATTGCCGGGATTTGTAACCGGCAAGGCAATGTTCTCGGGATGATGCCCCACCCCGAACGTGCATCAGATGCCGCCCTGACCTATACAGACGGCCTCAGCCTGTTTAAGGGGCTACTAGGGACAAAGGTTTAGAAAACGGCGGTTAGAAAAAGCCTTTAGAGTCAATCGATGCCGTGGGTTCGCTACACTAAATCTGTACTTGCGTCAGCATTGACTATGACCTCACCAACAGAGTCATCACCAGAGACTCAATCTTCAAATCCCTCAGCGGCTGAAGAGGCGGCACCGGTCGCAGCAGAACCCCCACCCAGTTATGTGAAGCTTGCCATGCGGAACATGGTCAAAAAACGCGCCCAGTCTCTCTTCCACTTCGGCCTGACTGCCACCGGCCTGCTCGCTCTGCTAATTGGTCTGTCCTATCTGACTCGATCGTAAAGATGGAGACAGAGGTTTACGTCCAGTATTCTGGCCCTTCGATTACAAAAGAGGCCGGTCTTATGGGTGAGCAAACCTGGCAGCAGTGGTTCAACCATTGGCTGACACAGCTAGACCCAGCGCTATCACCCATCGACGCCTATTCTCTGTGCTTGCGGTTGACTGACGATGCAGAGATACAGCAGTTGAATGCGACCTATCGCAGCTATAACCAACCCACAGATGTCTTGGCCTTTGCTGCCCTGGAAAACCTTGTCGCCGATACCCCACCCCCCGTCCAGTGGCAGACGGATCCCGTAGAGCTAGGGGATATCATCATCTCCTTAGAGACCGCGTCACGTCAGGCCTCAGAGCATCAGCACTCTCCTGAGCAAGAGCTTGCTTGGCTCGCCAGCCACGGTCTGCTCCACCTGCTCGGCTGGGATCACCCTGACGCCGCATCCCTTGAACAAATGCTGCAGCAGCAGGATAATCTGTTAACCTCAATGAATATTCTCTAGATTAACTTTTATATCATTCACGGTTGCTGCTGTTGTTCAGCCCTGGAGATCAGCACAGTCGAGGAGAAACTTATCATGAGCGTCATGCTGAAATATTTCTTAGGCAAAAGCGTTGCGAACCCCGTATTCCCGTCCACTCACTTTGGACCTTCGTTCGCTAAATGCCTCGTTCCGTCAGCTTGCGTAGAGTGAGTCAAGATCTGCCGTGAAGAAAGAACTTCCCTCAGCAATCCCGCTGGATCAAGAGTCGCAGTCCCCTCTACGTCGGGCACTCTCTTTCCAGGTTGCCGACAACCTGTTTGCCAGCTTTCGATATGCCTGGGCCGGTGTAAGCTATGCCTTCGTTACGCAGCGTAATTTCAGAATTCATACGCTGATTGGCTCCATTGCCCTGGGGCTGGGAGTCTACTTGAAGCTTCCCTCTGTTGAGCTAGCCGTGGTCGGTCTCACGTCCGGCTTGGTGCTGGTCATGGAACTGCTGAATACTGCGCTAGAAGCCGTCGTCGATCTGACCGTGCAGCAGACCTATCACGAACTTGCCAAGATTGCTAAGGATTGCGCGGCTGCCTCTGTCTTGATCTCAGCGCTGGCCGCCGTAATTGTGGCGAGTCTACTCTTACTGCCGCCGCTTTGGGCTGTTCTATCTGCCACAATGGGGTAGCTTGGCACGGTCTAGCCGTGGTTACCATTCAATTTCTGCCACCGTGGAGACATCAATGAGGGAGCAAGCCATTGATCATCGTCGTTGACAACTACGACAGCTTTACCTACAACCTCGTACAGTATCTCGGGGAACTGGCCTCAGACTTCCCTGTAGCAGAGGACCTGCAGGTTTATCGCAATGACAAAATTTCTCTAGCACAGGTCAAGGCATTAGCACCTGACGCCATCGTGATTTCTCCCGGTCCCGGTCGACCCGAGGATGCAGGAGTCTCAATGGAGCTGATTCAGGAGCTGGGCAGCAGCACCCCCATTCTGGGCGTTTGTTTGGGACATCAAAGCATTGGAGAGGTGTTCGGCGGCAATATCGTCTCAGCTCCGGTGCTCATGCACGGCAAGACCTCAAACGTTGAGCATGCTGCAGTGGGGGTGTTTGAGGGACTCGACAATCCGTTTACGGCGACGCGATATCACAGTCTCGTGATCGAGAAGGACACTTGCCCCGAAGTTCTAGAGGTGACGGCCTGGACTGCTGACGGCACGATTATGGGAGTCCGGCATCGGAACTATCCTAAAGTTGAGGGCGTCCAGTTTCATCCAGAGAGTATTCTCACAACATCGGGGAAGCTGCTGCTAAAGAATTTTCTGCGTCACTTGACTCAGGATTGAGCAGGTAGCTGCTAAAGTCATAGCGTTACTGAGTAAAGAATGAAGAAGATGGTCAATCGGCGACAGTTCATGCGCTATGCGCAGGCAGGATTAATTGCGAGTCTCGGCACAGGGTTGGTGTCTAAATGGCAACAGCCGTCTCAGGCGCAGTCCGGCTCTCTGGGCATTCGCTGGTTGGGACACACCTGCTTTCTGTTCACCGGTAGCGGGCAGACGGTGCTGGTGAACCCTTTCCGCTCAGCGGGCTGCACGGCTAATTATCGAGAGCCCAACGTCAGCGCCAACTTAGTCATGATTAGCAGTCGCCTTTTAGATGAGGGAGCCGTTGAGGGCCTCAAAGGGAAGCCCAAGCTACTCTCTGAACCCGGCAGTTACCAAACCAATGGTTTAGCAATTCAGGGGATTCGCACCCTCCACGATCGCGTCAATGGGTATCGATATGGCACCAATGTGGCCTGGAAATGGACACAGGGGGGCGTCAACGTGGTGCATCTGGGCGGTATTGCGTCACCCATTACGATTGAGCAGAAAATTCTGATGGGCACCCCGGACGTGCTCATGATCCCGGTGGGGGGCAGCGATAAAGCTTATACGCCAGAAGAGGCAAAGGTTGCGATCGCAACCCTAGAACCGAAGCGCGTCATTCCAACCCACTACCGAATTGCCAGCACCATCACCGAAGGCTGCTCGCTGCAGCCCATTGAAGATTTCTTATCGATTATGCAGGGCAGCACCATTCGCCGCGTCGGCAGCAACAGCCTTTCAGTCAGCAAAAGCAATACACCCAGCACTGGCCCCGTGATTGAAGTGCTTAGCTATAGCTAGCTGCAGCTCAAATCCTTCCGTAACGAGCAACGACTGTCGAGCCAGCCTGTTGCTGACGCGTCAACCAAGCCCACATCTGGTCTCCGAGACAAAAGTGCCACCACTCGCCCAGATGGCGCTGAAAACCTGCGCTTTGCATAGCATCGTAGAGAATTTGACGATGATGAGCTGCAGTTTGGGCTAGTGTACGCTCGGCCTCGCTGAGGTGGGGAGCTTGAGCTAGTTCTGCAAAATGTTGGGGTTGCGATCTCATCGACATTTCATCAATGGGCGACCCCATTTCAATGAGCTGCTGAGCATTGCGGTCGTAGAGTGTTACGTCTACCGCCCCGCCTGTACTATGGGGCGGTGGCGTTTTCGGGTCTAGACTGGGCAAGGCCCAAATCTGCAGCACCTGCTCCCAAAGCGATTCTTTCTTGAGAGGCGTCAGCTGTTCCAGCTTCAGATTTTGCTGTGCCAGTGCCTCTTGAAACGCATAATTCACCATAAATTCCTGCACTGCCACGGGGCGATAGGCATCAAAGAGAAAAATCTGCCAGTGGGGCCGCTGTTCCTGAAGCCCTTTCTGCGCCTTAACTAAAGCGTCGAGAACCTGCTCCCGGACAAAATAGGGAGAGGCTTCACCATAGGGGGCCCCCAATGCTTCGTAGGCGTGTGGTGTTTGGTGGGCAAACTGCACCTTCGGAACCGGCAGCAATGTCTCCCCCGACTCGACGATGGGGATCTTTAGGTAGGGCTTCGTGACCATCGCATCACTATGAACAGCAAGATTAAAGTACCTAAGGTTACCATTCGATGCCAAACTGGTTTGTGGAACCAATGACCACCAAGATCAGCAATGACAAAAACCGCATGGGTATTTCCGGGGCAAGGGTCCCAGGCTCTGGGAATGGGGCTAGATTTGACGGAGACAGAGCACGGCCAAAAACGCTTTCAAGAGGCGGCTGAGATTTTGGGCTGGTCCGTTGTTGATGTTTGCAAGGGGGATGAAGAACGTCTTTCTCAAACAAACTATACTCAGCCTTGCCTATACGTTATTTCAGCAATCTTGGCCGATTTACTACAGGAGCAGGGAATTAGACCTGCGGTGGTGGCGGGCCACAGCCTAGGGGAATACGTGGCGCTCTATGTTGCTGGGGTCTTTGACTTTGCGGCGGGCCTATCACTAGTGAAGCGTCGATCTGAGCTGATGAGTCAAGCCTCTGACGGCAAGATGGCGGCTCTGATGGGATTCGACCGTGAACAGCTCGATCTCCATGCCCAAAAAATTGACGATGTTGTGCTGGCCAATGACAACCATAGCGGACAGGTGGTTATTTCTGGCTCCCCCGCTGCGGTGGATGAGCTTTTGAGCAATATTAAGGTCAAACGCGCAATGACACTCAAGGTCGGCGGTGCCTTCCACTCGCCCCTAATGGCCGCCGCCGCCACAGAGTATAAGGCCGATTTAGATGCGGTCGCATTTCAACCGGCTCAAATCCCCGTGATCTCCAACGTAGAGCCAGCCCCGGAGACAGATCCTGAAGTGCTAAAAGACCGCCTAATGAAGCAAATCACAGGTCCAGTCCGCTGGCGTGAGACCTGTCTGCAGTTTAACGATCTCGGCATCGAGCAGGTCACGGAAGTCGGCCCCGGCAAAGTGTTAACGGGACTCGCCAAGCGCACCTGTAAAGGTGTGGACCTCGTCAACGTGAATTCGGTTGCTGACTTGCCAGCGTAAGTACATGACAGCGGAGAGCATGACGAAAGAGCGAGAACCCGCGATCAGCCTAGCGCTTTACCACCTTTTTAAATGGTCGGTGGTGAACCCGATGCTTCATACCTATTTCCGAGGCCGAATTTATGGCGCAGAGAACGTTCCTCGGGTCGGCCCGCTGCTGGTGGTCAGCAATCATGCGAGTGACTTTGATCCGCCCATTGTCTCTAACTGTGTGCGGCGTCCGGTAGCTTTTATGGCTAAGCGAGAGCTGTTCGAAATTCCAGTATTTGCAACGCTAATCCGCTGGTACGGAGCCTATCCCGTCAATCGGCAAGGTGGGGCTAGGAGCGCTATCCGAGCCGCAATCGCATCCCTTGAATCAGGCTGGGCCACAGGAGTCTTTCTGCAGGGCACACGCACTAAAGACGGCCGCATTACTAGCCCTAAACTGGGAGCTGCCATGATCGCGAGCAAAACCCAAGCGCCTCTATTGCCAGTTTCTCTCTGGGGCACAGAGAAGGTCATCGTCAAGGGGAAGAAGCTACCGCAAATCACCCCAATCACCGTGCGGATCGGCCACCCCATTGCGCCACCCACCTCAGGCAATCGAGATCAGCTCAATGCAGTCACAGAACATTGTGCAGAAGTCATCAACGCCATGCACGACTTGGGTCGCTAAATTCTCAAACAGGCTGGTAAGGACTACCTCGTGATTTCAAGGTAGTGCCCAGATTCTAGCCAATCCGTTGACTCTATATCTGAATCAATCCATAGCTTTGACACAATCGCAAAGGCTCTGATTCTCCGTATCAGTAACACGACTGCAAAAAAGATTGAAATTGCTAAAGAAATAGCAATCGTTCCGACCATAAACAGCATTTATTCACCCTCCCCCAGATACTAAATATTGATGCTTACGGAAAAAGTAACGGGCGCAGCTAATATCGACGCCCCTTGTAACAAAATCGGATAAACCCACCGCACTGATTTATCATCTTACGTCTGTACTTCACTTGTCAGTCTTTTGAATCATATTTATGCAAAAATTTAAAAAACAGTGAGATTGTAAAGCGTTGCGACAAAAAATACTCCATCACCTCTGTTTTTTAGGGATTTTTCTTTTGACAGCCTGCCGAGATGCTCCTCCCCATGCAGCTCCCGTCCCTAAGATAGCAAGTACCGAGGCCCAAGAGCTTGAATATCGAGTCTACGAACAACCTCAGGCCATTATCCATACGCTTAAAGTTCCCAACAATCGCCGCTATCGTATGAATACTGCCGCTTCAGATCAACTGGTAACGGTTGAGGGCTTTGCTCAAAAATATCAGGCGGTTGCTGTTATCAATGGTGGCTTTTTCGACCCCGTTAATCAACAGACGACATCCTATATTCTCGTTAACGGCGAGACGGTTGAAGACCCAAGTCAAAATAAACGTCTGACTAAAAATCCCGATCTGAGTCCCTATCTTGCGAAAATCCTCAATCGCTCGGAATTGAGACAGTATCAGTGTGGTGACGTCACTCGCTACGAAATTACATTTCATGATTCGGCAGTATCAGAAGGCTGTAATCTGAAGTTTGCGTTGGGGGGCGGACCCCAGCTTTTACCGCAACAAACCCTGATAGAAGAAGGATTTCTTGACTACGCTGACGGCGCGGTAACGCGTGACCCTTTAGGAAGTCGTCAGCGCAATGCCCGCAGCGCCGTTGGGCTGACAGAAAAGGGGCTCCTATGGGTAATGGTGGCTCAAAAACAGCAGTCGTCTGCCGCCACAGGAATGTCTTTTGACGAGCTCTCTACGTTTATGAAGCAGCTAGGCGCCACTCAAGCGATCAATCTAGATGGAGGGACTTCTTCATCTTTGTTCTATCAGAACAAAGTTTACACAGGGAAATCAGACTCGTCGGGGGAGCCTATTCTGCGGCCTGTTAAGTCGGTGTTGATGCTGCAAGACAATCGTTCAAGCTTCTAATCGCTTTGCCCTCAATTGGGTGAAATCGTTCACAAACCAATTTTTTTCTCAACCTCGCGCAGTCTTTTGAACAGTTGAGGTAGTTTCTTAATCTCAGAAATCACCCTCAGCCACAGGCTATGATCAATTGCCGGATATCCACAGACCTGTGTACTAGGCTCTACCGACTGCAACACTGTGCCGTGGAAGCCCACTGCCGCCCGATCGCCAATGGTTAAATGCCCCGCTGCAGAAGAGCGTCCCCCCATCATCACGTGGTTCCCCACTTTCGTAGAACCGGCCAGCCCCACCATGCCGCAGAGCAAAGTATGTTGGCCAATCTCACAGCCGTGTCCCACCTGGACTAAGTTATCGATTTTTGTTCCTCGCCCCACTCGGGTCACTCCGATCGTGCCTCGATCGACGGCGGTTAAGCTTTGAACTTCAACATCATCGTCCAAGATCACAGTACCGGCCTGCATGATTTTGTAGAGGGTGCCGTCTGCACAGGGAACGAAGCCAAACCCATCAGCTCCGATCACGGCCTGATTCTGCAGGATAACGCGATCGCCAATCTTGACTTCTTCTCTCACCACAGCATGACTGTGGAGAACAGCATGGGCGCCAATAATTGCTCGGTCGTAGACGACGCAGTGGGGATACAGCGTCGCATGATCGCCAATGGTGACCTGATCTCCCACCACTGTATAGGCCCCAATCGACACATTTTCCCCCAGCGTGACGCCCTCTCCCAAAATGGCGGTGGGGTGAATGCGGCGCTCTGGCAGGGGCTTGTGATGGAACAGCTCAATGGCCTTGGCAAAGGCGAGATAAGGTTCTGCCACTCGCAAGCAGGGCATTGGAGTGCTGCCGGTGAAGTCAGAGGCAACTAAAATCGCAGCGGCCTGACTATCTTGGAGCTGAGCAACATATTTGGGGTTAGACAGAAATGTAATCTCACTGGTGGTAGCCTCAGCCATTCCAGCAACTCCAGTAATCTCTAGCTCTAAGTGAGGCGCAACGTCGGCATCAAGGGCTTGGGCGAGGGCTTGAATCTGCATAGGAGCTGGTGATAGGAGGACAGCGACTAAATTTTTGGCTTTGAGACTGGCAGCTTCCGTAGGGCGGCCATCATTTTCAACCATAGTTTGGTGGGCATGGCCGGGAAGCCGGAAACCATCGTGCCTGCTGCCACATTTTTAGTAATACCGGCTTGGGCCGTTGCGATCGCACCTTCTCCAATCTGCAAATAATCTGCAACCCCCACCTGGCCCCCCAGCACAACACCCGCACCCAGCTCAACATGACCGGCCAGCCCCACCTGCCCCACCAACACGCAGTGGGGGCCAATCTGACAGCCGTGGGCCACCTGCACTAGATTGTCGATTTTTGTTCCTTGCCCAATGCGCGTTTCTCCCACCGCAGGCCGGTCAATGGTAGAGTTGCAGCCCACCTCCACCTGATCTTCGAGGACAGTGACCCCAGACTGAGGCACCTTATACCAGCCGTTGTCAGTGGGTACAAAGCCAAATCCCTCGGCTCCGATTACCGCTCCACTATGGATGACGCAGTTTTTGCCAATCTGGCTGCGTTCGTGAATGACGCAGTTAGCGTGGAGGGTGGTGAGATCGCCAATCTGAACCTCTGGGTAAACGACCCCATTGGCATGAATACAGACGCCCTCTCCCACCTGTACCTGCTCATGAATCACCACATGGGGACCAATGCTGACCCCTGCGCCGATACGGGCAGTTGGATGAATGACGGCAGTTGTATCAATCGCGGGAGCAGCCTGCCAGGGTTGATAGAAGTGCGAGAGCGCTTGAGCAAACAGAAGGCGTGGTTGGGCCGTGGCAATCCAGGCGATGTTGCGGGCCGTTGCGATCGCCTGTCGTTCGGGGTCTGACGACAGAATTAAACCGCTGGCCTCGGTGTTATGGATCCACTGAGCGAAGCGATCTCCTTCCATAAAGCTAAGAGCACCTGTCGCAGCCTGATCGATGGCCGCAATGCCGACTAGCGCTGGATCTAAGTCAGGACGTATGGCTAGACTTGTGTCAATCGTTGCCACACCCAACTGTTGTGTTAATTCACTAAACTTCATGCACATCCTTGATCTTCTGTGGCTCAGGCAAAACCGGCGTCTCCGGCAGGGGCGCATCCTCTATCGTCAGCTGATCTAAAAAAGCTTCCCTTTGCTCCGCTAAGGTATCCACCAAACAGAAGCCACCATCCTCTTGACTAATTAAAATACCCACGTCAATCAAGCGCTGTAGCGATTTCCGCAGACTCCCGTGGCTGAGGAAGGCGAGAACACCGCTGGTTTTAGCCCGTGTCACTGACCGCAGCAGCGGTACGAAACTGGGGAGCGGCCTCAGTTCCTGGAAGGCTGTTTCCACTTCACTGACAAACAGAGACCACTGCTGGCGATCCATCTTGCGAGTGGGGGGTGGATTAAATTCTGATTCGTCCTGGGGGTCTTCTTCAATCAGAAATAGCTCTTTGAAACCTTCCGATGTGGTGCGTACACGAATACGCTTTTCTTCCTCAGCGGTCCGAATCAAGTCACTAAAGCGGGCAAAGACGCCGCCGTCATTACGGAGAACCGATGATGCCCCTTCATAGGCTGGATTGATATCCCGCATCATTTTGCTGATCGTTGAGAACTGGGTGCTTTTCTGCTGCTCTAGGGCTTTGCCAATGGCTTCTGCTAGACATGCGATCGCATCTTCATAGCTCAGTACAGCGGAGCGTCCATCGGCAGAAACCTGAGGCTCTTGAGCCTGCAGTCGCTCCGCCGCATCCTTCACCAACCGCTTGAGCGGTATAAACTCATCCGCGCTGAGCAAAAGCTGCTCACTGACATTCTCCGTCCGACCGATCACCGTCACCTGTCGCTCCAGATCTTTCAAAGCATTCACCAACGGGATAAAGTCCTTATCCCCCGTCACAATAATGAACTGAGAGAGAGCCGGATCGCGGTAGGCAGCCTCCAAGCAATCCACCACCAGCTTCACATCAACGCTGTTCGCCTTTCCCATCGAAACGTGAATAGGCTCGAAACCAAGGCTGTATAAAGTCTGGACAATCCGCTCATCCTTCCGCCGCCAGTTTGAATACACCGTCTTCACCCGCAGATGTCCCAAAGACTTTGCATACTCAATCAAAGATTCCGCGAGCGGCGCACTGGCCGCCCCCGCCGGGAACTTCACATTTTCATAATCCCAAAAAACAGCAACCTGTGACGCTGAACTCGGAAGACTCAAGCTGTTCCTCGACGCACCACTTTCCAACATCGAATGCTCAGTTAGCCGTTTTCCTCTGCGCCGGTCTTCAGCCACGGCAACACCAATTGATGCCGATGACAGCGTAATTAAACTCGTCGATACAGCCTGCTTAAGGTCTCTTGTGGTCAGGTAACTGACGCCAAAGCTCATCCCCGTCACCACCGAAGCCAGGATCAGCCACTGTTGCGCCATAATCACAGTCTTGCTCAGAAAATAATGAGGTCCACCAATACTTCACCACGATAGAGAAGTTCAGTCAAAAGAGACTAAGGCAGAACCTTCGCATTCTTGATCCGCCATTCATCATTCTGGCGTATCACATCATACTTAGCGCGATAGGGATCTTGGTAGGAGTACTCGACTTGATCCTGAGCAACAATTTTAGCGTCCTCCTTAATTTGCACGTAGATACTCGCCTGATCTTCGCCCTGAGGCTCTACCTTTTCGACACTAATAGTATCGAGCTGATATTGCCAGTGAGCCGATCGAGCCTTCTCCTGCTGGGCTTTCTGGGTCCACTCTGACAGCATTGGGTCCACCAACACCTGGCTGAGCTGATCAATTTGATGCTCTTCTCCCTTTGCCTTCGCCTTAATAGATTGCCATGACTCAATGACCTGCCGCGCGCTTTCCGTAGAGAGCGGACCGCTAACTGACGGCTCTGGAAGACCTGGGCTGGGAGCAACAGGCTCCACGGTCGTACCTCCGCCCGTGCCGGGGACATCGGTAGAAGCCTCAGGCGAAGGCGCTTCAGAATCAGTTGAGCCGACAACCGCTGGCCGACGTGAGATCAAAGCCCACAGTCCTCCTACTGCTAGCAACCCCAACAACAGGGCACCCACCCAAGGAAGCCAACTTCGCTGGTGATTGCGAGAGGTTCCCGGAC
The DNA here is from genome assembly GCF_003231495.1 of Acaryochloris thomasi RCC1774. Lineage (NCBI taxonomy): Bacteria > Bacillati > Cyanobacteriota > Cyanophyceae > Acaryochloridales > Acaryochloridaceae > Acaryochloris > Acaryochloris thomasi. Next base: position 43,846 of record NZ_PQWO01000018.1, on the reverse strand, counting down.
GCCTTACGGGTCCTGTGGGGTTACTCTGTCGCACCGCAGGCGCTGCTGTCGTAGCACCTGCGGTGCGCGTTCCAGGATTGACCGCTACCTTGCCAGCGGCCGGGAAGGCTGGTGAGGAGACCGGCACTGCGGCTGTTTCAGGGATAGGGGCCTCTCGCACTTCTGGCGACTTGAGTTCCCTAACATCAACAGACTGCAGTGTCTGCAGCTCCTGTGTAGTGGAAGGTGCTGTGGCCTTTGCCGGAGAGGATCGCTTCCGATCCGATGGCCCCGGTAATCGGACGGCAGTCTTTCCCTGAGACTCTGGCTCAACATTCGGTTCTAACGCACAGAGAGCCGCCTGGATTTTTTTGTCATTAAAGTACCCCTGCAGCAGCACCGGCTGCTCCACTAAATTGCGAAAGTAGGGATAAACTTCTTGCTGAAGCCAGTGTTCGGTATAGAGAAAGAGGCCTGGAATTTCATCTTCCGCCCCTTCTGAATATTGACGAATAAAAGCCAAGGACTCCTCATCTTGGCTCAGGGGAAGTGTCTGAGTCGCAACGTTTGGGTGCCCTAAGAGCAGGGAACACATTGCCTGTTCAACATAGGTGTCCTGGCGATCAGCCAAATGACTCAACCGCGCCTGCGCCTGCTGAATTTTAGCTGGCTGTCCCTCCGAAAATCCCCCAGCAACCAGAGCATAACTTGCTAGGTAAGAGGCCACCGCTGAGGGGCGCTGCGCTTCTCTCTCGAACAGCTCCTGCTGCTCAACAACAGTCAAGTGACTCCGAAGCTGCTGCACAAATCGCAAAAAGTCATCAATGCCTAAGCCCGACAGATCATCTCGCCGACCGTCAATTCCACCCCGCTGATCTAACATTTCCTGCAGCAGCAGCAGACCCTGCTGACGTTCTGGATCATCTGTGGGTAAGGACAGTCGCTCTAGAACTTGGTAGGGACGCAGCTTGTCTAAATCTGTCTGAATTTCCTGCTGCAGCTCTGGGAAACATTGCTCTTGACTCAACAAATTCTTGCCCTTCAGCAGTGCCTCTGAGGCCGGCTCAAAATGCTGCTGCTGCCAGAGTTCTCGTCCTGATTCAAGATGTGCTAAGGCCATGGTTAACACCACATCTTCTTCAGAAACGGGGGCTTGTGTGGGCAACTGATTAAGGTCAATGGAGCGATTAAGGTAAGTACCGCCCAGTTCTAAGATTGTGCTGTATTCACCCAAGTCCTGTAGTAGCAATAGTGCGCCTACGAGCTGACTCTCCTCAAGTTCCATAGCGCTTTCAGCGGGTTTAGCTTCTAATGAGGAGCCACTCTCTGCCAAAATCTTTTGATCATAAGCTGCGCGCAGATCTTCATCGGCAAGTACAGCGTAGGCTTGGTCTAGAAGCTGATTGCGCGTTTTAATCGCAGCTTCAGTATATTGCTGGCGAGGGAGCTGCTGTTTCCGATCTACAAACGCCTGCTCTACCTGTTCTGGCGTGGCCTGAATCGGCACACCCAAAATTTGATAGAGATCGAGGGGGATACGCACAGCTAGTGTCCTTGTGGGCGAAGAAGTCATTAATTCATTTAGGTGGGCAGCAAGTCAATACAGCGATGCAGTTTGGACTATCATAACCTGCGACTTGACAAGGTAAGAACTTGTCTAACTAAGCCATGCGGACGGACAGTAGCAAGCTGTGATCAGCAAACAACAAGAGAAGAGTCGTTCCCAGCCACATTTATCTACTCATTCAAGAGATCCTGATAGACTGGGGGCATCAATCAACAAATCTCTAGGATCTATTCCTACCCCCGAATTCATACCGCATCGTCACCAAGGACATTCTGTATATCAATGGTTCAGGATCGCGTTCTCCCCAAAATTTCAACGACTCCGGTGCAGATCACCCGAGAAGAAGGGCTCAAAATCTATGAAGATATGGTTTTGGGGCGACTTTTCGAAGATAAATGCGCTGAGATGTACTACCGAGGCAAAATGTTCGGTTTTGTTCATCTCTATAACGGCCAAGAGGCTGTCTCTAGCGGCATTGTCAAGGCCATGCGGCCGGACGACTACGTTTGCAGCACCTATCGCGATCACGTCCACGCCTTGAGTGCGGGAGTACCCCCCAACCAGGTGATGGCGGAACTCTTTGGCAAGGCCACGGGCTGCAGCAAGGGACGCGGCGGCTCTATGCACCTGTTTTCCTCAGAGCATAACTTGCTAGGGGGATTTGCCTTTGTTGCAGAGGGCATTCCTGTCGCGACTGGGGCTGCATTCCAAAGTAAGTACCGTCGTGAAGCAATGGGCGATCAGTCGGCAGATCAGGTCACAGCCTGCTTCTTCGGGGATGGGGCCAGCAACAACGGCCAATTTTTTGAGTGTTTGAATATGGCTGTTCTATGGAAGCTGCCAATTCTATTTGTGGTTGAGAATAATAAGTGGGCGATTGGTATGGCCCACGATCGCGCGACGTCTGATACTGAAATCTACAAGAAAGGCAAAGCCTTTGGGATGCCAGGAGTCGAGGTGGACGGCATGGATGTGATGGCTGTGCACACCGTTGCGCAAGAAGCCGTGGCCAGGGCAAGAGCGGGCGAAGGTCCAACACTGATTGAGGCCCTTACCTATCGATTCCGAGGACATTCACTCGCGGATCCAGACGAACTGAGAGATCCGGCAGAGAAAGAGGCGTGGCTAGCCCGCGATCCGATCAAGCAGTTTCAGGCCTATCTAGTTGAGCAAAATCTAGTCGATCAAGCAGAATTGACGGACATTGATCAGAAAATTCAGGCAACGGTCGATGCTTCTGTTCAGTTTGCAGAGGAAAGCCCAGAGCCGGACCCCAGTGAACTGCATCGATATATTTTTGTCGATGATTAAGTCAGTGTGATCGTAGGTTTGATGACCTAAGGTGCAATGTTATGCCTGAGCCACTGATTGAACTCAGAGGCATCTGCCAATCTTTTGATGGGCACGTTGTTCTCAACGACGCAAACCTAACCATCTGTCCTGGTGATGCTGTGGCGATTTTAGGGCCATCAGGAACAGGTAAGTCAACGATTTTGCGGATTATTGCCGGTCTGCAGGTGCCGGATGCTGGCGAGGTCTACATCAACGGCAAGCTTCGAGAGGGACCCGTCGATGATATTGAACATACAATCCGCATGAGCATGGTGTTTCAGCAGGCCGCACTTTTTGATTCTTTGACGGTTTCTGAAAATGTAGGGTTTTTCCTGTTCCAGAATTCGCGGCTGCCAAGTTCGCGGATCTGCCAGCTGGTGAATGAGAAGCTAGAGATGGTAGGACTGCCTGGAACGGGTGATCTATACCCTGCACAGCTTTCGGGTGGCATGCGCAAGCGGGTTAGCTTTGCTCGGGCCATTCTTGATGATCCAGACGATCCGGCAGATGATCCCCAAATTCTCCTGTACGATGAGCCGACGGCAGGGCTGGATCCAATAGCCTCTACCGTGATTGAAGAGCTGATATTGGAGCTGCAGAAAACGTCTGGCTGTGAGACCTATGCGATTGTGACGCATCAACACAGCACGATTCGACGGACGGGACAACGCCTAGTGCTGTTCTACAATGGCAAGGTTCAGTGGGAGGGGAAAGCGGAGGATCTTGATAACCCGACGGATCCCTATGTTCGTCAATTTCTGAGCGGTGAGATTCACGGTCCGATGGAAATTGTAGACCACCAGTTCTAGACTGTTATTTGAAGACCATTGATGTGACGTTCTGAAGAGGTCAACTATGCGATCGCGGGTCGTCCGAGAGGGATCAGTAGGGCTACTAATTCTATCGGGGCTAGGGGTATTCGTTGGCCTATTTGCCTGGATTCGAGGGATAACCTTTGGCGGTAGCTCCTACGCCTTAAAGGTTCAGCTACCTGAGACCCTAGGGCTAGATGTCGGAAGTCCGGTTCGATTCCGGGGTGTCAAAGTGGGCGAAATTACGTCACTGAAGGCACAGACAAATGGTGTTCTGGTCGGGATGGATATTGAACCTGCAACGTTGCTAATTCCGAAGGAGAGCCGTATAGAGGCCAGTCAGTCTGGCTTTATTGGTCAGATTGCCCTTGATTTCAGGCCTCAGCCTGAGGCTGAGCCTCTAAAGGTGACAGATGCTCTGACACCGTTTGAACCGAATTGCGATCGCAACCTTATTCTCTGCGACGGCGATCAACTTGATGGCGAAGTCGGTGCTAATTTTGACGCACTGATTCGAGCCACGACCAACATCGCCAATCAGCTAGGTGAGAATGATCTACAGCAAACGCTAGCCAATCTTTCGACCGCATCTCGCAGCGTCACCCAACTGAGCAGAAGCGCAAGAGTCACCCTAAGGGACGTATCAGGTGCAGCAACAGGACTCAGCCAGCTTAGCCAAGAGACACGTCAGCAGCTACAGGCCGTTGACGGCATTACCGCCTCCGTGACAAAAGCCGCCAATCAAGTGGGTGAACTAGGTCCGAAATTTAGCCGCACCGCCGACCAGTTGAGCGGTGCGGCCACAGAAGTAACGTCTCTCATCCAAGCGAACCGAGGCACACTCGTAGCGACATTAAATAACTTAAGAGACACCAGTCAAGACTTGAAGACTGTTGTCAACGACCTAGAACCCATCATTGGTCGTGTTGAGCAAGGAAAACTGATTGAGAATCTAGAGACGCTGGCTGCGAACGGTGCTCAAGCTTCAGAAACCCTCAACAAACTCACCACATCGCTTGACGACCCGGCAGCATTGCTGGGCGTTGCTCAGACCCTCGACTCCGCCAGAGTCACTTTCCAAAATACGCAGAAAATTACAACCGATCTCGAACAGTTAACCGGCAATCAGGAATTTCGGGAGAATTTGATCCGACTGATCAACGGCCTAAGCAAGCTGCTGTCCTCAACGCAAAGTTTAGAACAGCAGCTCTATGCGACAAGGAATGGCTCGCAACCCACACCTCAGCATCAAGCTAATTCTCCAAAGGTGAAGCCTCGAGTCACCATTCAGAACTAAGCCTCTCGCCTCCTAACTGCTTGCTCTCTACACAAGGAATTTTCCATGTCATTTGACCGTTCTAAGGCAATTGCAGTGCTGACAGGTATTGTCTCGCTTGTTTTAGGCATCGCGTACCTTATCTTGGTGCAGGTTCTTGATTCTCGAGGTGAAATGATACCTGCCCCCACTGGCACAATGACCAGAAGCATTTCCATCGTTCACTCGCAGCCACAGCTTAAAGATGTCTTAATCTTGTAAGAACAAGGCTAATTTGTTACAATGAATTGATACAAAATAGATAAAATTTAGTCTTCAATAAGCTCCCTTGAGCCCAAATTTATATTTTCTACCATCAACTTTTTCTGTTCTAAAAGCTCTGTGAGATTGTTTGTGTGGTTGCTCTCTCACCCTCAAAAAAAAGCTGCCAGTACTGGCAAACGATTAGCTTTGCTTCAACGCTTTACTTGCAACCTGTTCTAGACTGCATATTGGCAGACATTCCAGAACGGTTTCTAGGAGATTTACGTTTAGGGTTGCAGGAAGCACTGGTCAACGCCGCCAAACATGGCAATAATCTTGATCCGGCGAAAATCGTTTTGGTCCAATTTACGCAGGCTCAGCGTGAAGGCTGGTGGGTCATTACAGATCAGGGCGGTGGGTTTATACCACCCAATTTTTGCTCCTTGGCTTTAGGACAAGCATCGCCCAGTACCCGAGAGGAATGTGGACGGGGTCTCTATATCCTTTACCACATCTTTGACGACGTGTATTGGAACGGGGTCGGCAACGAGCTTCGACTCTACAAAAGCCTAAGCCGTTAGTCCTATCACTTCGTCATTAGAGTCTATTACTAACACTTTGCTGATAAGACTGGGCATCCAGTCCGCAGCTCTGAAGACTGGGGTTGAGATCGCACTTATGCGTACGGCCCTTCTCGATTGCATCCTGAAGAGCCTTAAGGCGATCAGGCACAGCAGGATGCGTACTCAAGAACGTTGGTGTTCGTCTATTTGACAGCAATTTTTTCATAAAAGCGGGTGCCGCAGAAGGAGCGTAGCCGGCCTGACGCAAAATTTCTAAGCCCACCTGATCGGCTTCATACTCGTCTCCACGACCTTGTGGGCGATTGACCAACAGCTCGACACCAATATTAGCAGCCTGACTTTGGCTCAACCCTGTTGCCGTGCCAATCAACCCGGTCGTCAAAGTACGCTGGCGGATTTGTTTGACGAGGTGTCGCTCCTTCACATGGCCAATCTCGTGGCCCAAGACACTCGCCAACTCAGCCTCATTGTCTGCAGCCTTCAGAAGGCCTGTCGTCACGTAAACCCGGCCTCCCATCGTGGCAAACGCATTCACGCGAGAATCCAAAGCCACCTGAAAGACGTAGGGATAATCCCGATGCCCTTGACTACGAGAAACCAAGCGTTGCCCCACTCGATTGACATAGGCATTCACCGCTTGATTTTGATACAGCTTCATCCCCTGACTCATTAGATTATTGTGGATCTGGTTGCCCAGCGCCACCTCATTGCGAGTCGATAAATTAGAGAACTGTAGAACCTGAACTCCCTGACGGATAAAATCTCCCCAGGGGAACGCCTGCGCTGGAGATGCAGGTAAACTGACTGCGACGGCTGCCAGGGCAGCAAGAAAGCGGACAGATCTCAGACCTTGCCGACCCCGAACATCAGTAGAGGATTGAGAGAGAGTCGAATTCAGCATCGTTATTCTTATGAGAGAAACAATCTGGAAGAGAAAAACTAGGGCCTTATCATAGCAATCATCCAAGATAACTGCAGAATAGCGCCTACTAAACAGACGAAGATCTCTAACGTGGAGTTTCCCTCACATTGAAACGAGGTTCAACTAATAGGCATTCTGATCTTTTAAGAACACAAAGAAAGTCTGCAAAATAATCTGGATATCTAACTGCAGCGACCAGTTCTTCAAATAGTCAAGATCGTAGTCAATACGCTTCTGCATTTTCTCCAGCGTTTCTGTCTCACCCCGACAGCCGTTGACCTGTGCCCATCCCGTAATGCCCGGCCTCACCTTATGACGCAGCATATAGCCGTCAATCAACTTACGGTACATCTCGTTATGGGCTACGGCGTGGGGCCTAGGGCCAACAAGACTCATGCGCCCCTGCAGAACATTAATAAACTGAGGCAGCTCATCCAGAGAGGTCTTACGTAAAAAGGCACCTACCCTCGTGATCCGGCTGTCTCCCCGCGTTGCCTGCTTTACAACCGCACCATCCTCTTGAACGAGCATGGATCGGAATTTATACACCGTGATTTCTTGACCATGTAAACCATAACGGCGCTGCCGGAAGAAAATTGGGCCGACAGAAGAGAGTTTCACTGCGATCGCAATACACAGCATGATTGGGAACAGCAGCAGTAACGCCAGTCCCGAAACAAGAACATCAATGCTGCGCTTGAATAAATATTGGACGTCTGTAAACGGTACTTCCCAAATTGCCATCAGCGGGATGCCATTGATCTCGTAGGGACGACCATGCATCAAATGAAACGTCAGTACGTCCGGCACATAGTACACACAGGCAGTGGTATCCAATAAATCCTGTAGGAGCGTCGTCACCCGATCTTTCTGATTGGTAGAACAGGTCACATAGACAACATCAATGTAGTGCTCACGAACGTATTCCGCCACCTGAGGCAGACCACCAATTAGCAGAGAACGATCATAGCCCTGCAGCTGCTCACTGGGATCATCTGCATCATCAAATACACCGTAGAGACGGATACCCAGTTCTGGTGAGTGGGAGACCTCGGCCATCAACTGCTGACTGACGGCGTTGATGCCCACAACCACAGCAGAACGAGAATTATGACCAGACTTACGCAGTCCCTGCAGTAATCTCCATGCGGCAACGTGGACGCTAAGAAGCAGCACAGGAACACAAACAGACCAAGTTAGAAGTAGACTGCGGGCATAATAATGAGAGGTTTTAGTGATATATCCCAAAACCAGCAGGGCACCCAACAGCACAATCCAGCCTAACAATATACGTCCGCCCAACATCTGTACAGACAGGTTGCGGTAGGGCCGATACAGGCCAACCGCCTTGAAGATCGGAAGAATGAGCAAAAAAGAGATAATCGCCAGGGAGGGAATATCAAACCGCTCAAAGTTAATACCGTACAGTTGAGCCAAAATAAGCAACAAAGCAACGACAATTGTAGGATCAAGAATCCGCTGCAAAAAAGTAATCGCCGAAGAGTGATTGCGCAAAATTCCGGGGCTGTTATGGAGCATCGTCATGTTATTTATCTCCCATCAAAGCACCGATGTTCTGGAAAAACTGCATTTCATTACTAGGCAATCTTTGACTTAGTAATAATTTGAGGCATAAATCCCTCAGACAGGGGGAAGAAGGCGTTTCCAAAAGATAGAGCCTCTGACACACCCTGAAATAGTGCTGTATAAACATGATGTTTTCAACCGTAAAGTCTTGCGAACTTTCGCCGACACCCTACTGAAAAAAATAGATCATTGAGCTAGGTATAACCCCCAAGTGATTGCTAGTTTCTCGATTAGAATACTGTCAAGCTTCCAATCTATTAGCAATATGTCGATACCCGCGTATACACTACCTATACTACTAGGTGATAGAACGAGACAGTGTGATAAATCACATTTTTTCAGTGATCCACATTAACACTGAGTCAAGACTCGCCCTTAGAAAGAGCTGTTCCCTGATAATAGTGCTGCAAAATTTGATCGTAAGTCTTTCCCTGCTTTGCTAGACCTAGAGCACCCCATTGGCTCATCCCTAGGCCATGCCCATGTCCTTTACCCGTGATCTGAAAGCCTGTAGGAGCTGTCGAACCTGACTGACTCGCAACCAATCCAGGCTGAGGAGTTACTTCAAATAAAGTGCTGTTGAGCCCCAGAGCTGTCCGCATCTCTCGTCCTGTCATTGTGCGTGAACCACGATCACCCACCACTTCAACGTTTGTGATCCGTCCGGTAAAAGTCTTGCCCAGGGGCTTGATTGCGATGATATTGCCAAGACCTGAGAGCTTCTGCTTAGCCTCCATTGCCGTTAATGTTTTAGTCCACTGATATTTAGGGGCGGCTTGATCAAAATCCTCGACCCCTCTGAGATAGGGTAGCGCTCCGCTCCAGACATTTTCAGAGTTTTCAGTATGGCCGCCGGAACTCGCATGAAAAGAAGCATTAATAATTTTGCCCCCATAGGTCAAAACTTGACCTGCAGTCGCCTGAACAGCAGCATGAGTGCTGGGTGCTTCACCGTTGACACCCCCATAAACCTGATAGGTTTGACTGTCCCCAAGATCAAAAAAAGAACTTTTACTACTCTGGCTTTTATAGAGTGCATAGGAACGAGCTGCGACGGCTTGAGCCTTGAGTACTTCCGCAGGCCAGTCTTTATAAACCTCTTTACCCACAACACTGGCGAGGTAGTCTTCTAAATCAACATTGTTAACGGCTGTAACACCTTTGCTGGTATGAATCAGTGAAACAGTCCCTCGATACCATTGGTCATCAATGTAGACAAAGCCGCCGTCCGTAGGTTTTACAATAAGCCGCCATGCTTGCTGATCGGCAAGAGTAATGGCACCGTTTGCAGGACTAGCAAAATACCCCTGCAAAGCTGGCAACTGCCCTAATTGCTTACCAGAACCATCTAATATCTGAGCTGTAGTAGAGCTGCCGACAGCGACCTGAGACTTACCTTGCTGCACCGCAATCCTCAGGTCACGAGCTGCAGCTGGGGCAATGCACGCCAACCAACAAAGCAAGGTTACTAATCCTATTTTTCGATTCAGCAGTCGGCGAAGTGAAGGGTTTGAAGTTGAAATCATAGGTCTAGAGAGGGGAGCGGCAAAATGGGGGGAAGCTATGTATATGATGCCCAAGGCTAGTCTTGTTTGAGGCCAGCGAACAATTCACTTTCCCCTCAGCAAATTCAAGGATTGGACACCATTCGAGCAAGACGGAATAGCGGGAGAAAAGTTTCAGGTACCTTGATATCACAAAATGATACGTCCTACTGTCAGCGGCGTCAGCGGCCTATCTTTACGGATAGATCATGGAAAGACTTCGGAATCAAAGCGTATGATCTATAAAGGTGAAGTCCTTCTATAGCTTGAGGTCAATGTTGTTTTGCAGATTACCTTTCTAGGAACCAGCTCTGGGGTACCAACGCGATCGCGGAATGTTTCTAGCATTGCTCTCCGTTTACCTCAACGAGCAGAGGTTTGGCTCTTTGACTGTGGTGAAGGGACCCAGCATCAACTCCTACGCAGTGATGTCAAAATCAGTCAGATTCGGCGCATTTTTGTCACACACATGCATGGGGATCACATTTTTGGGTTGATGGGTCTGCTGGCCAGCTGTGGTTTAGCGGCCAATCCTGAGAAAATCGACATCTACGGGCCTCCAGGGCTTAATGCTTACCTACAGGCTTGTCGAAAATACTCGCAAACGCACTTTTCCTATCCGATTGAGGTTCATACGGTTCAGCCAGGTCTCGTGGTTGAAGAAGAAGATTTTTCAGTATCCTGCGCGGTTTTAGAGCATCGAGTGACCGCCTTCGGCTATCGGATTCAGGAGCGCGACCGAGTTGGACACTTCGATGTCAAAAAAGCTGCTGCTCTGGGCATTCCCTCAGGGCCACTATATGGAAAGCTTAAGCGGGGCGGAACGGTAACGCTACCGAATGGTCAGGTGGTTAGAGGGGCTGATTTATGCGGCCCCACGGAAGTGGGTCGTAAAATCGCCTATTGCACCGATACCATCTATTGCGAAAATGCGGTGGAATTAGCACAGGATGCAGACGTTGTGGTTCATGAATCAACATTTGCCCACCAAGATGCCGAATTAGCCTACCAACGACTGCATTCTACTTCAACAATGGCCGCTCAAGTGGCGCTCAATGCATCTGCCCGACAACTCTTTCTGAGCCACTTTAGCCCTCGTTACGCTGTAGGCAGCCCGATTCAGCTAAAGGACTTATTGGCTGAGGCTCGCGCTATTTTTCCGCAGACAGAATTGGCCCATGACTTTCTAACCTATGAGGTACCCCGTCGCTCTCTCACGGCCTCCGAAATAGCACCTGCAATTGTTGGAGGCTAGAGGAAACTCTTAAAATAGGAAGATACTCTTAAAAACACTCTGCAGGTCAAGACTTTACCGCATATGTTTGGCAACTATCAGCACAGTGAGCTGCGAATTGAAGTTGATGCGACTAAAAATGGACTTAGAGAAAGTCTAACGGAGACAGCTCAGCTCAGGCAGTGGTTGTGGCCGCAACGATTATCGTCAGGCATGCCAGGACAGTTGCAGATTGACACGTCATTTAGTAGCTGGAGTGGCCCGATTGAAGTCCAGCATCGTGTGAGTCGATTGAGTTCTAGCGGCATCCAGTTTGTTCTTAGCAAAGGCATTGATGGATTCCATGAATGGTCTTGGGGAGAGGGATGGGTTCAGTCGCGCCTTGAAGGGATTACGCTTTTGCCACTCAGCTTAGGCCAGACGCTGGCATTGGTACGTCTACAATTTTTCTTGAATCATAAAGGCGATTCTTGATCCCCATAATCCGGTTACTGTTCGTCAATGATTGCTGAGAGTTTGGCACAAACTTCTATACAGCAATTTTGTGCCCATCAAGAGACGCTCAGCAGTCTTGCAAGTTTTCCTCACAGGTTCCTCAAACTATTGTTCTATAACCGGAACTGAGATACACGGGACTTAGGAGGTTGGTATGTACCAGAAAATTCTTGTCGCTATCGATAGTTCGACTCTGACAGAACAGGTTTTTGAGCAAGCATTGGCTCTGGCCAACTCCCTACAGGCTAAGCTTATGCTTCTCCATGTCTTATCGATGGAGGAAGAGGGATATCCTGAATTCCCTGCAATTCCTAGTCTTCACTACTATCCAGGCTTGTCTGACCTGCCGCTAGAGACCTATCGTCACCAATGGGAGTCCTATGAAAAACGCGAGCTGAATCGCCTGCAAACCTTTGCAGAGCAGGCACGACAAGCAGGTGTACAGGCTGAAGTAACCCAAACTTCTGGGGCCGCAGGGCATCTGATCTGTGAAATCGGCCAGTCTTGGGGCGCTGATTTAATCTGTATGGGGAGTCGAGGACGTGCGGGCCTCAGTGAGCTACTGCTGGGCAGCGTCAGTAACTTCGTCATGCATCACGCCCCCTGCTCAGTTTTGGTTATGAAAGGAGAAGGTCTACATATGTCTGTGGAGGAATCCTTACCGTCAAGTCAAGCTATTGATGGCGATCTTCCACGATCATCTCCCAACAGCGCTCCCGCAGTGCGAACAATTTCTCAGGCGGAACAGGAGCGGGCACTGACTCATTTGTCCGGGTGGCAGTAGCCTGCGGCAGGTCGACATGCATCAGGTTGATGAGCTTTGTTCAAGCCTATACAGGAGCGGGCGACTTGGGTTGGGGGCTTATAGCAGTCCCCGGCTGAATCAGGACAGTCCTTTCCTTCGCACAAATGGGTTTCAGCCGTTTTCATGTCCTAATCAGTACGTATATTGCTATATTTTTAGGCCTGATAGCTCGATGCTAGAGGATAGGAAGGATTTGGTATAGTAAGAGGCGGACGATCTCATTTCGTTTCATGCTTTAGCTACAGTCCATTACACTTGCTTTTGGTCTATGTCAAAGTCTGCCACGCTTGTTCCCCGCTTGCTGCTACATCAAAGATTGGGCGAACTCTTGCACAAAGCTCATCTTATTTCTCAGTCTCAGATTGAGGTTGCTTTGCACGATCAGCAACAACATATGGAGTTGCGATTTGGCGAGATTCTTGCTCTCAGAGGTTGGCTAAAGCAGGAGACGGCCGATTTCTTTGCTGAGCAGTGGCAAGTGCTGATAAAAGAGTCTTCCAAGGATGCGCTGGGTAGCTACCTGCAGCAAGCAAGGCTTTTAGACGAAGCTCAGGTTGCATCTATTCTCAAAGAGCAACAGCAAAGTGGGTATCGGTTTGGTTCGCTAGCCGTTCTGCATGGATGGCTTAAGCAGCAAACACTAGATTTCTTCTTAGAATCTCTGTATCCAGGGAAGGAATCAGAGCAGCCCTTCATTCGGCGCCCACGCAGCCAGTCTCAGAGAAAGCAGGTTAAACGGGGCAAACAGAAACAGGCTCTGGAGCAGAACGGACAACCTGCACCTTTGTTCATTCATGTCGCTGACTCTGCTGATCAATCATCTCAAGAAAAGGCAGCACCGAAAGATTCCACAATTCCCTGGATTAATTGAGGCTGCAATATCTCACTACCTTTTAGACCCAATCAGTGACAGGATATTGTTCTGTCGGACGGACTGCTAGGTTTTGAGCTTTGTCGAGAGCTAGACCGACCTGGGCAGCAATTTGTGTAAACCACTGAATCTCAAATTCTTGCCAAGCCCGCGCACCGTAGCACTGATGAGCAATTAAGAGGCCCACTAACTGATCCTGCTGGACGATCGGTGCAGTCAAAAGTGCTTTGACTTTTAATGAAGCAAGCTGCTCAATATAGCAGGGAGACAGATTGGCCTTGTAAATATCTTCAATGGCCTTAACGCGCCCCTTTTGATATCTCTCAAGATATCTGGCTTGAAAGCAAGGATCGGGAATATGAGTGCTGAGGGCGCTGGGCCAATCTGGAACGATAGATTCGGCAATCACAACTTCTTGTGCTTGTTCGCTCAATCCGTAAACAATCACGCGGTCAGCATCAAGCACATTACGAACGTGACGAACGGTTGTATTAAAGATTTCGTTGGGTTCGTCCAGGGTCCAGATTTTTTGGACGGTTTCTGTAAACAACTGCATCCACTTGACTTGGGTGTTGGCCTGCTGTTGCAGACTTTCGTGCTTGGCGGAAAGTTTGAGATTCGCAATCGTGAATCCGACTTGGGCTGCAATTTGTTTAAACCACTGCACTTCAAAATCTTGCCAAGTTCTAGAGGCTGCACATTGATGACCGATCAGGAGACCCTGGAGGTTATCATTGCTGACAATGGGAGCAACGACGAGCCCTCTAACGTCTAGGGCTTCGAGCTGCTCGATGTAGCAAGGAGATAGGCCTTCAGTATAGATATCGTTGATGGCCTTAACTCGACCGTTGCGATATCGCTCTATGTAGCGAGTCTCGAAGCATGGGTCTGGAATATAGGCACCTATGGATGGGGTCCAATCGGGGGAAACGTCTTCAGAAACGACGACTTCTTTGAGACTTTCATTGAGGCCATAAACAATGACGCGGTCAAGCTCTAGAACCTGACGCACGTCTTTGACAGTACTGGCGTAGATCTCTTCTTCGCTGAGCTTGTCATAGATGTTGTCAAAGGTGGTAGTTGCAACCTGGAGGCGCTCTGACAGGGTTTCTTGTACTGTTTGGGAAAGATTCGGGCGGGAGGTATCGATTGCTGAACGCATTGAACGTTGGGCAAGATAGGCGACAATCGCACCGGTTAACAGCGCGAGGGCACCGGTGCCGGTAATCAGAGTGAACAACAGCTTTTGCTTCTGTCGTTCTGTGGCGGGGTCTGATGTTCTCGTATCGCTGGTTTGACGGGTGCGGCTGGCAAGCTCTTGAGCGCCAAAGTTGTAGGTGGCGGCCCCAATCGCTAAGATCGGCAACATGCTTGCGATCGCAAGTAAAACCACCTTAGTCCACAGCCCTGAGTCGCGGACAGAAGGAGGAGCTTGAGGGGTGTGTGGACTTCTTGGACGTTCCTGTTCCAACATAGGCGAATCTGTCGTTTCCTCCAGAAGGGCCAGATCAGCATCTGTCTCTGAGGGGAATAAGTCTTCGTAGGATAAATCGAATCCGTCAGAATTGGTAGAGGATGAACGTTGAATCATCAATCAGCCTTCTATGATGATGTTGAACTGAAGTAATCGCGATTGCACACAAGCATCAGGAGGATTTGCTTCACAATCAGTGAGCATCTCTATACAGCGCAGAGGAACATTCGCAAGAATATACTTCTGTCAGTTTTTATTATGTTAGTACGCATCCTGACAGGCGTGCAGCCATAACAGCTTCATTCAAGAAGTTCACTCAGCCAATGAAAAGCTAGGCGTGGGCCAGCCCTGCAGCAGCCCGCTTATAGGCTTCATCAATGACTTCTGAGATGGTGGGATGGGTATGAACCAAGTTGGCTAACGCCTGAACCGGTTCACCCTGAGCGACAGCATTTGAGACCTCATGGATCAAATCTGCTGCATGGAGACCAATAATGTGACCCCCTAAAATTTCGCCAGTATCTTCTCGAAAGATGATTTTAGCGATGCCGTCGGACTCACTTTCAGCGAGCGCCTTAGAGTTAGCTTTGAAATAGGAGCGCACCGTTTTGATTTTGAATCCTTCGGCATCAGCTTTCTCTTTCGCCTGCGGTTCGGTCATACCGACGAAGCTGATCTCTGGGTGGGTAAAGGCAGCCGCAGGGATACTGTTGTAATTAGCCTCCCGATGACGACCGCACATGTTCTCAACGGCAACAATGCCCTGAGCAGAGGCAGCATGGGCCAGCATCATTTTGCCTGTGGCGTCACCAATGGCGTACAGATTAGGAACAGGTTCACCTTGGTTGAGGACTTCCATGCGATCGTTGACGGGGATAAATCCACGTTTGTCGGTTTCGACACTGACGGCATCAAAGCCAAGATTCTTCGTTGCGGGGATCCGACCCGTCGCAACTAGACAGGCATCGACTTCCAATACATCTACAACTTCTTTTGTTTTAGCATCGGCTAATTCAATCACGACGGGGGAACCAGGCGTCACTTTCATGGCGAGGGTGCCGGTGTGGGTATCGATATCACGGGGATCGATCAGCATCCGTTTGGCAAGCTTGGCGATATCGGGGTCGAAGGTCGGCATTAGCTTGTCCATCGCTTCAATGATGGTGACCTCTGACCCAAGGGCCGTGTAGACATCTGAGAATTCAAGACCAATGTAGCCGCTACCGATAATCGCAACCCAGTCTGGAAGCCAGTCGAGCTTGATAGCGTCATCGCTGGTGAAAACGGTTTTGCCATCGACTTCTACTCCGGGCGGTACCCAAGGGATTGAACCACTGGCAACGATGATATTTTGGGCGGTAATGGTTTTCTCGCCATCGTTCGTTTTGACGGAGACCTTTTGATGCCCCGCGACTTTGCCCCAGCCTTCGATGATATCTACCTTGAGACGTGTGAGACTGTTGGTGAGGTTGCCGCGTAGCGTATCGACAAGGTTGCTGGCGTGAGATGCGATCGCATCTCGGTCAAAATTCACCTGTCCCAATTGGATGCCAAGGGACTTGAGATGATGCTGATCGCGCAGTTCTCGCACTCGACCGGAGGCTGCAAGTAGCGCCTTAGACGGAATGCAGCCACGATTAACGCAGGTACCACCCATATCAGCCGCTTCAATAATGGCTGTTTTGAGGCCACACTCAACGGCATGGAGGGCTGCTCCGTGGCCACCAACGCCTGCTCCAATAATTACTAAGTCATAGTCAAAGCTTTGATTCTGCGCCACCGTGCTCTCCTAATCTGGGTTGGCCTCATGCCCGACAGCACCTGCTGTGGCAATCGACTTTATCTTATCCATTTTTCACTGTAAGCCGTGAATTAAGCAAGCTTCACAAGAGTCACGATATCAAGACGATCTGAAGAGAGATCCGAAACAAGCGCTAAGATACCCTTAAGTTCCAGATAGATTCTGCCATGCCCCTATCCACTCTTAAAATGCCTGCCACAGCGACTCTCACCTCCGATCAGTTCTATGATCTCTGTCGGGCTAATCCTCAATGGCAGCTTGAACGCACTGCGCAGGGAGACTTAGTTGTCTGCGACCCGACGGATGAAGCGATAGGAAGGCGGAAAGCCCATCTCTTGATTCAGATCGGCATTTGGAATGAACGCCATCAGTTAGGAACCGTTTTTGATTCCTCTACTAGCTTTCACTTGCCTAACGGTGCAGCTCGTTCCCCTGGTTTGGCATGGATTCATGGAGAACGGTGGAATCAGCTCCCTCTCTCAGAACGTCAAAATTTTCCCTCTCTGGCTCCTGATTTTGTGATGGAACTGATCTCGCGCAAAGAAGATATGGCCGAGGTGCAAGCCAAGATGCAAGAGTATGCAGACAATGGCGTGCAGTTGGGCTGGCTCATGAATTTCTGCACCAGACAGGTTGAAGTTTATCGACCGGGTCTGCACAAGCAAGTTTTACGACAGCCCAACCAGCTTTCTGGCGATCCTCTTTTGCCGGGTTTTGTGCTGAAACTTTCTGGTTTCTGGTACTAACGCCGTCTTGATGTCAGACAGTTAATAGAAAATAGCGCTCCTTCTGCACTATGGTGAGAATCGATTAGATAGCTCTGGTACGTGTTCACCTCCCCCAAAATTCATAAGGCTATGATGGGTACAGGGGAAAAGCGAGGTTGATAGGGTGTCAGGCTTTAAATGTAGTAGTGGTGAACGCTCCAATATTTATTCCGAATCTAAATTCACGAACTGGTCTAGATATAACCCTTTTGATTTAGAGATTTCTACTCTCCCTAAATACTCGAAGCCTAAGCTCAGATTTGAAACGGGTTCAGGAGCCATTTCAGTCTACGTCCAAAAGTTGCATCCTAAATTTATTCATCCTGTCTGTGCTGAAGATATTCAGAATGTGTTGAACAGAGTGCCTGCCAAGTTTTTGGTGCATTTGCATGCCATTTATCTTTTGGGTGGAACGTCTAGGCAGCTTAAAGCCTCTAAGAAGAGCTTCCGGTATGGTTGCTATGAATCTGGAACCATTTATCTCTATGCATTTCCTGAATGGATGCTAAGGAATTGTTGGGGGAATCTGCCAAAACCGACAGTCGTTGAAGAATATAAACGCATGGGCGCTGATTGGAGAAAAGACGAAGCAGGATGGTGGCTGGAGTTTGACCAAGGCAGT
This sequence comes from Acaryochloris thomasi RCC1774, assembly GCF_003231495.1. Taxonomy (NCBI): domain Bacteria; kingdom Bacillati; phylum Cyanobacteriota; class Cyanophyceae; order Acaryochloridales; family Acaryochloridaceae; genus Acaryochloris; species Acaryochloris thomasi. The sequence continues at coordinate 25,931 of NZ_PQWO01000018.1, read as the reverse complement.
CTGGAGCGATTTTATTTATTCGATGTCTTACTGCACGAATTGGGGCATCACGTAGATAAAAGAGTTTGGGAACGAGATACGCCATCAGCCGAACGTTATGCAGAATGGTTTGCCTTGGAGACGGCTCGTGCAATTAGAGAGCCGTCTACTCATTACTTCACAGAGGCTCTGCCATGAAGAGGGTTTAGGGCATCAGCGACGCCGTGATATCACACAGCGTACAGGCTGCGCTAGTGGCCTAGAGGGAATCACCCAGCCAATTTGTCGGCTGTGCAAGTAGCCCAAGGCTTGAAGATCGGCCAGACAGTCGAGGACGTGTTCGGCGGGAACAGCCCCCAGCAATCCGCCAGAGGTTTGGGGATCAAACAAGAGGTGCCAGTGGGGGTGGGTTTGAGATTCGTTGACGTTCTCGATCTGTTGACCTGCACGCAGATTCTGCGGATGGAGTGAGCTAAAAATACCTCGTTCGAGACAGGTCATTGCGCCAGGTAAAGGTGAGAGGGCATCAAGGTCGAGATCGACTGAGACAGGAGCGGCCTTGACCATTTCTAATAAATGTCCGAGGAGGCCAAACCCGGTGATATCGGTGCAGGCGCTAGCCTGATGCTTGATCAAGCAGGTCGCCGCTGCCTGATTCGACTGCAGCATGGATTCAACGGCTGTATCTATCCAGCGGCCCCTGGCTTGCAGGCGCATATCTGCTGCGAAGAGAGTGCCGGTGCCTAAGGGTTTCGTCATTATCAGTGCCTGATCAGGCTTGAGATCGCTTTTTCGGAGGATGCGATCGCGTTTCAAAACGCCATTACAGGACAATCCAAAAGCCAACTCGTTGCCCTCAGTGGTGTGGCCTCCTACCAATAACGCCCCCGCCTCATGCAACACCTGCGTTGCCCCAGACAAAAGCTGAAACAGCGTTTCCTCTAGCTTGGCATCGCTAGCATAGGGGAGTGAAGCCAGCGCCAAAACCGTTTGCGGGGTGGCTCCCATCGCAAATAAATCACTGAGGCTATGGTGGGTGCAGATTTGCCCAAAGATAAACGGGTCGCTAATCAAGCTACGAAAATAATCTAGCGTGTGGGCCATCACCTGTCCGTCTGGAACGCTGACGATGGCGGCATCATCGGCGGCATCCAGTCCAATGATCACCTCTCCCTCAATTGCGATAGAGGGCTGAGCTTTTTGGACCCGCTGTAGCGTCCGCTCTAGGACAGAGCCTCCAACTTTGGAGCCGCATCCGGCACAGTACATAACAGGTTCAGCAGCAACGGGGGTTGGAGCCATGCTCGGCATTGCCAGATTTTTAAACTGATCCATGAACTTGCGATCAATCTTGTCTTTCCAGCGCCAGAGCCAAGGGGACTCCCAGCCCCAGGGGAGCGGTCCCCAGGAGAGAACAGCGTTACGATCGCCGGTGCTAATCAATCCTAAAATCTGGCGCTGAGGTCGATATTTCTCTAAGGTTTCACCGCCCAGGAATCGTCTGAGATTTTCCGCTAGAGGGCGGCCCTGACGGACGGCAAATACGCCTGCTTTGGGGCGCGGGGACTGAACCATGGCGGCGATATCCCCGGCGGCAAATACCTGCGGGTGGGAGAGGGACTGCAGCGTTGGTGAGACTTGGATAAAGCCTTGATCGTCAGTGGCGAGTCCTGAGGTGCGGGGCCAGAGGGGGGCCGAAGCGCGAGTCACCCAGAAGATGCGATCGCAAGTCAATTTAAACCCAGACCGACAGTAAACAATCCCGGCGTGGACTTCCTGCACATCTTCTTCGAGGTGAAGGTGGACGCCCTTATGCGTCAAAATGCGATGAAATCGATTTCGAACCCAGCCGTTGTGGCCGGTCATCACCTGATCGCCGCGATGAAACAAATGAATCTGAACGTTATCGAGCGGCTGCTCAGCCCTCTGCAAAATCTGCTGGATCTGATATTGAATCGTGAGGGCCAGTTCTACGCCTCCGGCCCCCCCTCCGACAATTGCAAGACAGATGGGCTGGGTGGGGGCCAGCTTCACTTGAGCAATCAAACGCTGCCACTGGGCAAGGAACTGGTCCCAGGGTTTTACGGGAATGCTGTACTCGGCGGCTCCTGGTACATCGGGTAGCGCGGGGGTGCTGCCAATATCGATGGAGACAGCGTCGAAACCCACTGGAGGGTGGTTTGCACAAAGCACACGCTGATTTTCTAGGTCTAGACCGATGACCTGATCGAGATAAAACTGAGCTTGGGCTGCTTTCGCTAAGGGACGTAGGTCAATATGGCATTCGTCATAGCTGTAGAGACCGGCGACGTGACCGGGCAGCATCCCTGAGTAAGGCGTATTGGAGCCAGCACTGATCAGGGTAAGGCGGACTCCTGGCAGGGGCTGCATGATGAATTGGTGAGTTGCGATCGCATGGCTATGTCCACCACCAATGAGAACAAGATCTTGAGTAATAGGTTGTTGATTGAACACAGACTCAGTCACAAAGATGGGGCTATCGTAAGGTTCGCAATCGTTAACAGTCTCCTGCTGAAGATTGCAGGCCCCTAAACGACTTGAAGCCTATGACTTAGTATCGATCAACTTTGCTAGACTTGCTTTGATATCATTGATTGATATCACGAATAAATGAACAACAAGCAGAAGAAAACGCTTCGGTTAATTTTTACCGATCCTGTCCCAGCGAATCTTCCGTGGGCAGATATTGCCAAGTTGTTTGAGTCACTCGGAGCCTCTGTTACTCAAGGTCGAGGCAGTCGGGTTCGAGTATTGCTCAATGGACAGCGCGCGGTCTTTCATGAACCTCATCCACAGCGAGTGACAGATAAGGGCACGATCAAATCAGTCAGAGAATTTTTGGTCAATGCTGGCATTGAGCCAGAGTCAGAGTCAGAATATTAAAAATGCTGAACTACAAAGGCTATACCGGACAACTGAATATTGATATAGAAGCAGGATTAATTTTCGGCAGAGTTTTAGGCATCCGCGATGTAGTGACTTTTAAGGGCGATACCGTTGTTGAAGCCAAGCAAGCTTTTCAAGACTCAGTTGATGACTATCTAGAATTTTGTCAGGAATTGGGGCAGGAGCCAGATTAAGTCTTTTTCGGGCAAGTTACCCTTGAGAACCACTCCAGACCGGCACCGCAAACTTTTTGTCGCTGCAGCTAAGACTGGGAAAAGCATTAATGCCTGGATGGATGAAGCACTAGAAAAAGCTGCGGACGAAGTGATCAACGCATCTTGAATCAATCTGAAGATGCTTTAGCCTTCTGAGATGCGTGACGTCGGAACTGCCCAACACGACTAGGTGGACAATCTGGATCAGAAAGTGCTGCTGCTTCTATGTCTTCATCTGTCATTGCATCTACACGTTCCCAGTCAGTTTGACTCTCCAAAATCCTCTCAGAGCCATCCGCTAAAACCTGAATAACAGTGCAGAAACCATCACTAACGCAGCAGCGAAAACAGCTCTGAGTTCAACTCATATCCGAACATCTCTGCCATTTGTTTGAGCTTGCTTTCCCCTTCAATATTTTGATTCTTCAACCACCGGAAGCTCACAAAGATCTTTTGCATGACAAAAATATCCAGGGCCTGGGGGTTAAATTGAATCCCTTCTTTTGGATTAAACTCATGGGGAACCAGCATCGCGGCGTAGCGCACTAGCTCACCGGATTGCCAATCTAACAGCCAAGGAAACCAGGGATAATAGCTGTCAAGGCGCATAAACCAGAGTCGTACCTCAGGAATCTCAGGAAACTCAAGCGTTTGATCGGCCTCTTGAGGATAATCAATCTGAAACTTGATCTCTTGGGTCTGGCTTGCCAGAGTGCCCGTCTGCAGCCACGGATCAATCACAGCCTGAGCAGGAGATAGATCTAGAGCATCTATATGCTCTGCCGTTAGCGCAATTGTCGTCGTCATTGAATTTAAGTCACCTGTTTGCAAGAGCAGCGGTAGCCCCAGGTTCTATCATAGACTTGCCTTGGAACGATGATTTTCTTTCAAGCCCCAGTCCAAAAGACATCAAGGCTAAGCCTGTAATGCGGAAGCGGTTTGACTTTAGTTATCATTAAAGTAATGCATTGAGTGGGAAAACATTGTGGTTAAGTCTCAGGGTGGTCTGATTATTGAGCAGGCAGGGGTGTCTCTTGAGGATGCACTAGAGAAGTGTCAGTCGCTAGGTATGCGCCTCAGTCGCCAGCGACGAGCCATTTTAGAGCTGCTGTGGAATGCGAAGGAGCACCTATCTGCTCGCCACATTTACGATCGCCTCAACCGCCAGGGAACAGATATCGGTCACACCTCGGTTTATCAAAATCTAGAAGCGCTCTCGCAACAGGGGATTATTGAGTGTCTAGATCGGGCAGATGGTCGCCTTTATGGTCACGTGAGCGCTTCCCACAGCCACGTCAACTGTATCGATACCGATCAAATCCTTGATATCCACGTTCAGCTCCCCACAGATTTACTTGAGCAAATTGAGCAGCACACCGGTATCAAGATTACCGACTATCGCATCGATTTCTTTGGGCACAGGGCTTCAGAGACCTGACTGCTGCTCAGCTTGATGCACAAACCGCTGGGGAATTTCGGGATGAACGCCCCAATGCAGGTGAACATAGGAAGCGTGCAGATTGAAGAGGCTCCAGCCCTCACGGGCCGATAGCGTTGAAGCGCCATAGCCAGACAGATCATAAATGGGGTGGGCCGAAGTTTGACTCAGTTGAGAGTGATGAAACTCATGGCCCCAGACTTGAACGCCTTTGCTGAGCAAAGGCGTGTTCTGCTGCACCGTTGCTTGGCGATAGCCCAGCGTTAGCTTAGCCCCCATCGAGACAGTGGTAGGCAGGACACCGACCATCGGATAGGTTTGACCTTCTAGATCCTGTAGGGATTCGCAAAGATACATAAGACCGCCACATTCAGCATAGGTGGGTAACCCTGCTTGAACAGCGGCTTTTACAGACTGCCGCGCTTGTTCATTCTCTGCCAGCGCTGCTGCAAACATTTCAGGAAAACCGCCGCCCAAATACATTCCTTGAATATCTGCAGGGAGGGCTGAATCTTTAAGAGGACTCCAGAAAACTAACTCTGCTCCTGATTGTTCTAGTAGCTCTAAGTTGTCGGGATAGTAGAAGTTAAAGGCGGGATCTTTTGCGATCGCAACCCGAACCCTCCTCTCCTTTGCCTGCAATGGTTTAGGTTTAGCATCCAGCGTCTTTTTAGGACTCATCAATAGCGGCATCAGCCTCTCCCAGTCAAAACACTGGTCCCCCACATCCGCCAACTGCGTCACAATTTTCTCCATCCCCTGCAGCTCATCCGTGGGCACCAGCCCCAAATGGCGATCAGGAATCTTGATCCCCGCATTGCGATGGAGAACCCCCAGCACCGGAAGATTAAGCGGGGCCAATGCGCCTTTCAACACCTCAAGGTGGCGATCGCTGGCCACTCGATTCAAGACCACGCCCGCCAGCCTCAAACGCGGATCAAAGGACCGATACCCGTGGACGATCGCCGCGACAGATCGTGAAAGATGGCTGCAGTCGATTACCAACAAAATCGGGACCGCTAGCAGACGGGCGATGTGGGCCGTACTGGCCCAGTCGCTATCCCCCGCGCCATCGAAGAGACCCATAACGCCTTCAATTAAGCTCAGGTCTGCCGTTGCGCTGTGCCGAGCAAAGCACTGCTGTACATACTGCTCTGACGTGAGTACGGGATCGAGATTTCGGCAGGATCGCCCCGTTACCGCCTCATGAAACATGGGATCGATATAGTCCGGCCCCACCTTGAAGGACTGTACCTGCCGCTGGCGATTGAGACTTGCCAGCAGCGCCAAAGTCACTGTAGTTTTGCCAACCCCGCTCCGTTCTCCCGCAACAATGAGGGTCATGAGGCAAAAACTTGACGGATCTCGCTAAGCCCAAATTTGATTGTTCTGTTGATAGCCATCAATCTGCTTGTCTTTAAAGTCCTGATTAATTCCTAATCTTCGGTGCGCCTTGGTTCAAAGATCAAGGATGAAAGCGAGCCATACCAATATCACTGACCCGCGAAAAGCTAGGGGTAAGGGTGTAGGATATCACTGACTTTCACAGGTTGAATACCCTATGCCTCAGTGGCATCTTTACTTAATCAGAACGCGGTTGGGAACGCTCTACACGGGAATCACGACCGATGTACAGCGTCGTCTAGCCGAACATGCGGGTAAAGGAAATCGAGGGGCCAAGTATTTGCGAGCAAAAGGGCCACTAACGCTTGTCTATCAAGTTGAGATCGGCAATCAGTCGCTAGCGCTACAGGCAGAAAAGCGCATCAAGACGTTAGCCAAGCCTCAGAAAGAAAAAATTATCGCGGCGCAGCTCGATAGCAAGAGATTATTGGCAATGATTGACCTTCAACCTCATCCCTCACCTTCGACTGGCTTGTAGATCAGAGATAAGATGCCGCTTTATTAACCTTTAGCCCTGCGCGATGTGGCCAGCATCACATTGACTTGCGATCGCAAACGGCACAGTAGTCGTAAATCGTCGGGGTGAATCACCCGGCTGCTGCACCTCGACATGCAGATGGGGACCGCCGCTCCAGCCAGAATTACCGCTGAGACCAATCAAGTCCCCCACCTCAACCCAATCCCCCACGGCTAACGTGATTGCTTTTCTAAACTCCTGCTGTAGGTGAACATAAACGGAGCGATAGCCATCATCATGCTCCAGGTAAACATAGTTAAATTTATTGCTTTTTTCACGGCCACCACCGGTGTCAGGGTAGCGATCATAAATACCAATCACTCGCCCAGACTGCATCGCGTAAACCGGTGTCCCAATCGGACTAGCGAGATCATAGGCGTAGTACATTCGCCCTTGGTGGGTCAACCCGCCATTTCCCTGCGTCAGCTCCCCTAAACCACCAAGAGGATGACAAAATTGCCTGACTGCCGACCCCACATCAGGGCCGACTGCAAGTGCAGCCTGGTGGGCGGCAACCTTCTGAATCGGTTGAGAGAGCAGCAGGGACGTTTGCTTCGATATCCCTTTTTTGGGCACCGAGGCACCGCCTAAGTCATCAGCAGATGTCTCTGGCGAAGACGTTGAACGTGATTGATTGGCCAGAACCGTTGGCGATAAGCTTGACGGCTGAAACATAAGAGGCATCGCCGTGCCTATCGAAATTAAAGCCAGTAACACAGAGCCGCGCCAAGATGTCCGATTAAGTCGCTGAGGAGAGAACTGGTGCCGGAGTGAGCGACCGTTTACATGAACATTTTTGCGTGACTGACCAAGTCGGGGTAACATTTCTAAGCCTCAATTGCCAAGGGTGATAAAGCTTTGGTGAACCGGCAAGAGTACAGATTGCGTCACAAAAATTCAGCAGCGACTTCACGCCCCTGCTTTAACGCATCATTAAAATCTGTCTTTTGCGTCCCCCACCATCAGGGTGCCCATTATTGAGTGAGCAAATTGCTTTATTGCAAAAGTAATTTCAAACTGCTGCTAGAAAATTCCCCAGTGAACACAAAAAAGCACAGGAAAATGGGGGCGAAATGATAACGCACCGAACAACAAATGTACTGAGAACTCAATTAGAATCAATTGCTCACAGCCAAGGAATGACGGCGAACAGCTCTGCTAAGGCATTTACGGTGTAATAACCCCTAAATGCTACACAGTGAGCCTTAATTTGATTTTTCGAGATTCTTAGTAATGCTGAAGAATATATTTACTAAAGAATTTACTTACCCCACTTAACCTATTTATAGCACGGCAGACAAGGTCTGAGATGTTCTATTTGAACAAATAAGTCAACTGTAATCTTTTGTTAGAGAACATGAACAAAAGCTAGACATCAGAGGTCATTTTCTCAAATTGGCCTTGCCTAAAGCTGCAAGATCGCAGAGGAAACAAACGGCTTAACCGACAGAGCCTTCTGACCGTTGTTGCGATCGCAACAACGGGAACAAAACTTTCCCTTGCCAATTGTCCCCCCCCCACATCAAGGAAGGCAGCCGGGAGCAGCCCATGCCCTCAGAAGCGACGCGATTATCGGCCAGCTCTAACATCCGGCCCATAGCTCTTCTTCCCGTTAGGACAGAAGTAGGACTCAGTGGCATATTGTCAAAAACAGGCGCGCCAGCCGCCTAACCGTAGATTTCTGCTGGCATCGGCTGCTGCAGTAAATCCTTCAATTCCTCTAGCCCTCGATTAATGCGGCGAGTGACAGTAACCGGGCTAACGCCGATGTGCTCAGCCACTTCTTTTCGTGATAGCTGATTAAAAAAGACGAGCTGAATGACCTCACGGGTTGTCTCTTCTATTTGCGCCAAAGCATACTGAAGTTCAGCGCTATCTTCTTCATTGATTTGCTGCATCTGGTCCCGTGCATCGACGAGCGCATCCCCTAGCGTCAGGGCTGAATCAGACTGTAGCTGTTGGTTCGGAGAGATACGGGCATTGAGGCTCAAGGGAACGCGATTGCAGGCCGCTAGCTGCACAGAGCGCCATTCGTTCATCGATAAATCTAGGGCGTTGGCCAATTCTTGATCGCGGGGCTGACGACCTAGCTCCATCGTGAGAGCTTGCCGAACTTTTTGCCCATGGCGGTGCAGTGCCTGCCAGCGACGGGGCAGGCGAACGGTGTTGCCGCGATCACGCAGAAAGTGAAGAATATCACCCCGAATATAGGGTACGGCAAAGGAGCTAAAGGCATATCCTTGCGTCGGGTCAAAGCGTTCGATCGCTGTAATCAGGCCCAGAGATCCACACTGCTCAAGATCTTCGTAGGGCTCAGCGCATTGGCGAGCGAGTCGATGAGCAATAGTGCGCACAAGGCCCATATTCAGGCGAACGAGTCGATTGCGCAGCCGTATAGAGGGCTGATTTTGATAAGCAACCAGCAATTCCATCGTTTGAGACTGCAGGGAAGTTTGATACGCCAATGCTTGTACTCCTGATTAGTAGTGGGACATTAGAGAGTCGCGTTTATCAACGGCCAACAAAAGAATAGGTGGCGAACCTCTTATTTTTTACTTTTTGGAAGTAATAGTCAGTAAAGATGCTTATTTATTAGAATTACCGATTTTTATCTGCATTTACTCCCCCAAGTGGATAGTTTTGCCCTTATCCATTTGGATATCAATATGGATTAATGGTGATGAAGATAAGGCTCTATTGCTTGTATTCCACACACCACAGTGCTTTTACGCAATGACACAAACACAGTGGCTTTTCCAATGGCTCGTTAATGGTGTAAGCCTATTTTTCGCTGTTCTGCCGACAGAGTTGATGACGAATGATACGTAAACACAAAAATCGCGACAGCCTTTAGCCGTCGCGATTTTAGAAAAGAAAGAGGGAGTCTGATTATCCTTCAGCCATTACCGAGGAGACTATTGCAGTTCCTCTAAGGTCTTAATGGCGGTTTTGATGTGCCCATTCACGTTCAGCTGTGAGTTAAAGACCTTTTGGACAATACCCTTTTTATCAATAATGTAGGTGACTCGACCCGGTAAAATCCCTAACGTTGAAGGCACACCGTATAGCTTGCGAACCTGATCATCTTCGTCACTAAGCAACTGAAACGGCAAATTGTTCGATGTCGCAAACTCTTTGTGAGAGTCTACCGAATCAGAACTAATGCCTACGACCTCTGCCCCTAACTTTTGGAACACTTCATAACTATCGCGGAACCCACAGGCTTCCTTTGTGCATCCGGGGGTGTCGTCTTTGGGATAGAAATACAGCACAACGGGTTTGCGTTTATATAGACTCTGCAGTTTTACAGCCTTCCCTTTGTTCGATTTTAAAGTGAAATCAGGTGCAGAATCCCCTACTTTGACAGCCATCAAGCCTATCTCTCTAACAGTACGTCTCTAAATGTAACGAAAAGTGAAGTACTTCGTTAGACTGTTGAGGAACGAGCGTCGACAACCTTGGCAGAGATGAACAGCTCCCTACCGTTGTCCGCAATCTGAAGGGTATATCTGTGAAGATTTTTTGGACCCTAGCCCCCCGTGTCAGAAGGAGTCTGGTGGTTCTTTTGATATCTGGTTTTTGCTTCTGGGCTAGTCTCGGCTCTCAATTGCCGACGCTGCCGCTGTACATCGGCGATCTGGGGGCTACTGAGCAGCAGTTAGGGGTGGTGATGGGTGCTTTTGCTCTGGGTTTGCTGGGGTCTCGCGCTTGGCTAGGACGGATCGCCGATCAGCGTAGCCGCAAAGTTGTGCTTCAGATTGGGTTAGTGGTCGCTGCGATCGCACCTCTTCTCTATCTCGGGGTGAAAACGCTGCCGATACTGTTCGCTGTGCGGGCTTTCCACGGGGTGAGTTTGGCGGCTTTTACCACCGCTTATACAGCTTTGGTGGTGGATCTCTCACCACGAGAACAGCGGGGAGAATTGATTGGCTACATGAGTCTGATCAACCCTATTGGTGTGATGCTCGGTCCAACGGTGGGCGGACTCTTACAGGCTTGGGCAGGTTATCTGCCTCTCTTTTTGTTGGCATCAGGCTTAGCCATTGTCGGTCTGCTGGCAGCTTCCACGATTGATGAGGGGTTAGCTCAAGGTGAGGTCCAGCCGCAGGTCTCAAAAAAACAGAAATTTTGGGGATTGCTGCAGGCTCCGCGCCTCAAGATTCCAGCAACGGTCATGCTTTTGATCGGTCTCACCTTTGGAACGCTATCAACCTTTGTGCCGCTGTTGATTCGTGAGACGGCAGTAGATTTGAATGCAGGACTGTTTTATTCGGTCGCTGCGATCGCAAGTTTCGTGATCCGCGTCTTGACGGGTAAAGCCTCCGATCGACTGGGTCGGGGACGATTTATTTCCATGAGCCTTTGCTGCTACGGCCTCGCAATGATTCTGCTTTGGCTTGCTCATACAGAACTAACCTTTTTGCTAGCTGGCATCTTCCAAGGCTGTGGGAGTGGAACTCTCATTCCCATGATCGCAGCCCTTATGGCAGATCGCTCGGAACCCCACGAACGCGCACGGGTTTTAAGTCTTTGCATTAGCGGGTTTGATGTCGGCATTGCGCTAGCGGGGCCTTGCTTAGGCACGGTGGCAACGCTGGTAGGCATTCGACCGATGTTTGGCCTTGCCTGCGGGTTTGCAGGAGTGGCTCTCCTGTTATTTGCCACAAGCAACAGCAAAGATTTCTCCCATTCCATTGCATTCGCGCTAGGTAATGGCCGTGATATCTACGCCCTAGATTCGGTTGTACCTAATGTTGCTCAATGACGCCTAGAGCCATCGCATGTGCTCAATAGCCCATGCCTTACTTCTCAGGAGAAATATTGAGCTGGCCGTAACCTAAAAAACGTCCCGTGAGATCAGAGGGTTTGGCAAAGGCAATTACACCAAACCGGTAAATCCCGCTTACCCTGGGCTTTTGCTGAGGCTTCACCATAATCGTCACTGTTTCACCGGGTCGCACTGGCTCAGCAAAAGCAACCGTCACGGCTCCAGCTTTAGACCGTCCGCCCATTGGGATGAGCGATCTCGTCTTATTCTTCTGAGCTTTTACCCCTGTAAATGCCCGCAGAGAAAGATTCTCAAACTTGACCCTCTCAATATTCTCTGTTTGCACAATACTAACGGCCTTAATGGGTCGCGCCTGCTTGGGGTTCTTGAGTGTGAAATAGTAGGTAGGCTGATCCTCTTTGGTCTTTGAATTCGACCGGAATTGCACCAATCCTGAGCCAGTTGCATCTTGAGCCGCCGCTACGGGATGAATCATTGTAGTGCACGCCAGCAAGGAAATACCGACCAGTACGGCTGTTGATTGAATGCTGAGGTTTCTCATCACTTCTGTTTCCCAAGCTTTGATATCTACGCCATAGAGTCGCTGGCTGAGCCAACTATAAACCCAATGTGTAAATAATCCGCCAGTTTCCTGAATCTTGGCAGAGCGTTTCCTGAGAGAAAAATAAACAAACTAGACTCACCGCTGTTGGCGATCTGATCGAGAAGGTCTCTATCCGTTTTCATCAGCGTGAATATGGCAAAATCAATAGAATACGCCTCACCCAAAGCCAACTTTATGATTGCTAGTGCGCCCGCCCTCTCAAGCCAATATGATCCCGCCAGCACTGAAGCCAAGTGGCAGGAGAACTGGGAAAGCAAAGGAGTATTCACAGCCGACCCTAACCACGGAGGGGAACCCTACTGTGTCGTGATTCCGCCGCCTAATGTCACGGGCAGTCTGCACATGGGCCATGCCTTTGAAAGCGCTTTGATCGATGTGTTAGTGCGCTACCACCGAATGCTCGGCTGCAACACCCTCTGGCTGCCCGGAACCGATCACGCCAGTATTGCGGTGCACTCCATCCTTGAGAAGCAACTCCAGGCAGAAGGAAAAACGCGTGATGAGATTGGTCGTGATGCTTTTTTAGAGAGAGCGACAAAATGGAAGGCTGAATCGGGCGGCAAGATCGTGAATCAGCAGCGTCGTTTAGGCGTTTCTGTGGACTGGTCACGGGAACGGTTCACGATGGATGAGGGACTCTCAAAGGCTGTGCGGGAAGCCTTTGTCAGCATGTATGACGAGGGACTCATCTATCGGGGTAATTATATGGTCAACTGGTGCCCTGCCAGTCAGTCAGCCGTCTCGGATCAAGAGGTCGAGAAGCAAGAAGTAGACGGCCATCTATGGCACTTTCGCTATCCGCTTGCCGATGGTTCAGGTGCAGTGGAAGTCGCCACCACACGACCCGAGACGATGCTAGGCGACACGGCAGTGGCGGTCAATCCCAATGACGAGCGCTACAGGGAACTAATTGGCAAAACCCTGAAGCTGCCGATTATGGACCGGGAGATTCCGGTGATTGCTGACGAGCACGTTGACCCTGAATTTGGGACAGGTTGCGTCAAGGTAACCCCTGCCCATGACCGGAATGACTTTGCGATGGGGCAGCGCCACGATCTGCCGCTGATCAACATCATGCATAAGGACGGCAGGCTGAATGAAAACGCGGGGCCATTTGAAGGGCAAGATCGTTTTGAAGCCCGCAAGAATGTAATCAAGCGGCTAGAAGAAGACGGCTGCTTGGTGAAGATCGAAGAATATCGCCACAGCGTGCCCTACAGCGATCGGGGCAAAGTCCCTGTTGAGCCATTGATTTCAACCCAGTGGTTTGTGAAAACTGGGCCGATGGCCGCCGATACGCTCAAGTTTCTCAATGAGCAGCAGTCCCCCAACTTCGTGCCGGACCGCTGGACAAAGGTCTATCGTGACTGGCTCGAGAATTTACGCGACTGGTGCATCTCTCGCCAGCTTTGGTGGGGACATCAGATTCCGGCCTGGTATGCCGTGAGCGAAACAGAGGGTGAGATCCGCGAGAATACGCCCTTCATTGTGGCCCACGATGAATCAGAGGCTTGGAACAAAGCAAAAGAACAGTTTGGAGATCAGGTCCAGCTCAGCCAGGATCCTGACGTATTAGATACCTGGTTCTCTTCAGGGCTATGGCCGTTCTCGACAATGGGATGGCCAGAAGAGACGGCAGACCTATCCACCTATTATCCCACCAGTACCCTGGTGACCGGCTTTGACATCATCTTTTTCTGGGTAGCTCGCATGACGTTGATGTCGGGTCATTTCACCCAGCAGATGCCTTTTAAAGATGTCTACATTCATGGTCTTGTCCGGGATGAAAAGGGCCAGAAAATGTCAAAGTCAAAGAACAACGGCATTGACCCATTGGTGTTAATCGATAAATACGGAACCGATGCACTGCGATATACGCTCATTCGCGAAGTCGCAGGGGCTGGCCAGGATATCCGCTTAGACTACGATCGCAAAACGGATGAATCATCGTCGGTCGAAGCCTCTCGAAATTTCGCCAACAAGCTCTGGAATGCATCTCGGTTTGTGCTGATCAACTTAGAGAATCAGACGCCAGCTCAACTGGGCTATCCCGCATTAAAAGATCTTGAACTCGCCGACCGCTGGATTCTTTCAAAGTTTCATCGGCTAGTGGCCCAAACGCGTCAGCAGATTGACGCCTATGGTCTAGGTGAAGCCTCTAAATCACTCTATGAATTTATCTGGGGTGATTTCTGTGACTGGTACATCGAGCTGGTGAAGCCTCGACTCCGCGAAAAGGGCACAGGCTCTCATCGGGTAGCCCAACAGACGCTAGCGTTTGTCTTAGAAGGGACGCTGAAACTGCTGCATCCATTTATGCCTCATATCACAGAGGAAATTTGGCAGACACTCACCCAGGCAGAGGCGGAGCAATATCTTGCCTGTCAGCTTTATCCTGAGATAGCAACGACACATTTAGATATCGAAGTCGCACCTCCTGCAGCAGCATTTGAGCCCACCACGACGAGTCTAGTGACCCACAGCTCTTCTGGTTTAGCGACGCCGAGCGGGGCAGGCGAAGAAGACTGGCGGGTGGTTGCCGAACGTATCTTAGAGATTCCAGAGCAGATTGCTACGTTTATTGGCAAGCATCGGAGAGGCATGATTACGCTGCTTCTATTTGGTTCCGGGTTAGTGGGAGTTGAAGTTGCAAGCTCAGTCCTAACAACGGTTAACCACCTCCCTCTAGCAAAGCCGCTCTTTCAGCTTGTGGGACTGTTTGCCATTGTTCAGTTTGCTTACCAAAAATTGCTCTGGAAAGAAAATCGTAAGGAAACGATTCAGACCGTCAACCAGTGGAGAAAGAAAGTCGCCCCCCCTCCGGTAATTATTGATACTCCTGCCCTGCCTGTTGCCGAAGAATCTGAATCTGTAGAGTCTGCTGCACAATCATCGACCAAGGAGATAATGCAGTTTACTGATGATGCCACTGAAGAACAGTTCGAGCTGTTGATTGGCATTATTCGTACGATTCGGAATCTGCGAGCCGAGGCCAATATTAAGCCTAGTTTGCCGATTAAGGTGATCTTGCAAAGTGAGAGCGATCGCGAACGTCAAGCCCTGACGACAGGCCAGGCCTATATTAAGGATGTTGGTAGGGTCGAGTCTTTAAGCATTACGCCGGTTCTCGAAGGAGAACTGGCGCAAACCATTGTCGGCGTTGAAGGAACGGTTCAAGTTCTAATTCCCCTGAGTGGTGTAGTGGATGTGGGTGCACTCAAGGCCAAAATCGAAAAGGGTCTCAAGAAAGCTGAAGGGGAAGTCAAGTCGTTTTCTGGGCGATTGAAGAACGCTAAGTTTGTCGATCAGGCTCCAGCAGAGGTCGTGCAGGGTGCTCGAGACGCTTTGGCTGAAGCCGAAAAGCAAGTGGAAATATTGCGAGATCGCCTCATCCGCCTTTAGGAACTCACTAGTTTTACTTGCTCTTGAAAAGGATTATAAATATTGCTCTATCACTTGTGCAGATGTGCAAGTCAGAACAGACATGGGAACTTTATGCTTAGCACCACCTGTTCAAGCCTAGTCAGGTCTTCTTCAGGCTGTGCATTTACTGAAGTATTCATGCAGAAAAATCCAGTGTGGGATAGCAATCTCACATTGAGTTAGGAGAAATAACAACATGATCACACTGATAGGCGAATATAGCTGGCCCTTAGTTCTCTTCTCATTTGTGATTGCTCTACTTGCCTCCTACACAACACTAGAGCTAACGGGCAGAATAACGTCTGAAGAGGATAACCAAATTCGCCCTGGGTGGCTACTGGGCGGCTCCGTCACCATGGGGACAGGGATTTGGTCTATGCACTTTGTGGCTATGCTGGCATATCGTTTGCCAATTCCAATGTCCTATGACCTACTCACCGTTGTCGTTTCTTGGCTGGCAGCAATCATCGCTTCCGGCATAGCATTTTATAGTCTGCACCGAGGGTTCGCGAATTGGCTAGCGCTGATTGTTCCAGGGGTTCTGATGGGAGGGGGCATTGGCACAATGCACTACATCGGGATGGCCGCAATGCGTGTCCCTGCCCAGATGCATTACAATCCCTGGATTGTTGCGCTATCGGTAGTCATCGCAGTCCTCGCCTCCAGCACAGCCTTGTTGATCGCCAGCTATGTACAAAAGCGCAATGATCAGGAAATACTAAAGCTAGGGGGAGCGCTCCTCATGGGAGCCGCCATTTGTGGATTACATTACACCGGAATGGAAGCAGTTCGCTTCATCCGCGTTGAAGATGCCTCAGTTTCAATGCTGGCTTTGAACAATACTACGCTTGCTTACACAATTGGGGTCGTCACGCTAGTTATTTTGGGCGTTGCTTTAATTACCTCTCTCTCTGATCAGAAAAAGCAGCTATTTACTGCAATCAAAACACTTGAGCATACACAGATCAGGCTACAGAAATCTGAGAAAGCAACGCTACAATTTGCGGAGAAGCTCAAAGAGACTAATCTTACCCTTGAAGATAAGGTTTCAGAGCGGACCTCGCAGCTAGCCCAGGCAAATAAATCCATTAATACTCTGAACCAGAGACTTCAGTCTGAGAATCAGCGAATGGAGACAGAGCTGGATCTTTTGCGTCAGATGCAGCAAATGATTTTGCCCAAGCCCCAGGAATTAAAGGCGATTGAAGAATTAGATATTGCAGGATTTATGGAGTCAGCTGACGAAGTTGGTGGGGATTACTATGATGTTCTCGATCATGATGGAGTAGTCACTATCGGGATCGGTGATGTGACAGGACATGGACTAGAAAGTGGCATTCTCATGGTGATGACCCAAGCTGCTATTCGTACACTCAAAGAGGTGCGAGAGATGAACCCAGTTCAGTTCTTGGAAACGCTAAATCGCACCATTTATCAGAATGTGCAGCGGATGGATTCAACGAAGAATCTGACCCTATCAGTTTTGACCTACGCCGATAAAAAGCTCAGCATCAGCGGCCAGCATGAAGAAGTCATTGTGATGCGTTCAGATGGAAACATCGAACGTATTGATACGATTGATTTAGGTTTTCCAATCGGCATAGTCGATGAGATTGGTGAGTTTATTAGTCATGCCTCTGTGCAGCTAAACCGTGGCGATGGCATTGTCCTTTACACCGACGGCATTACTGAGGCTAGTGACATTGACAATAGGCTATATGGGCCTGACCAGCTCTGCAAAGTGGTGTGCCAGAATTGGCATCATCCTGTTGATGATATCAAGCAGGCAGTCATCAACGATGTGCGACGACATATCGGGACACAGAAAGTATTTGATGACATCACACTGGTGGTGATCAAACAAAGGTGATCGCGGCGTTGAGAGTGATCAGGGCTATTTCAAAGAAACGGGTTAGGGATTGAGCGAAGTGCGATTCATCGGTGCCCAACAGCACTCGACGAATGGTGCTGTAGGACGGCAAGCGATGCTTGGGGGGATTGAACAACTCCAATAAAGCATCATGATAGGATTTGAGCCAATCGCCAATGGAAAGGAAGCCTCGATTACCGGCTGCAATAGAAAGAGTGAATAAGGCTAAACAGAATGCTTTTTGATGGCGAAGACCTGCGGTGCGACGGACATCGGGCAGAGCTGAAAAGGCATCTATGATGGCGAGTGAAGACATAAATAGCGAACAAAGATGACTTGCACATCATCGGTCTTTTTGGAATGAAATAGCCCTGGAGAGTGATTATGTTGCCAATATTGCTGAACAGCCTCAGCTTTTTGATGTAGCTCAACATCATTTAAGCATTATTTAAATAACGGTTGTTAGTTCCCATATTGGAAAGGGTACCCTAATCTCGGTAAGGCGCTTCAGGGTGAAAAGTTTAGCCAAAAGATCGCTGATACCAATTACCCAGCGGAATGACCTAGATATAAGCTCAGGATCCTTGCAGAATGAGCAATCTCAAAAATAAAGCAGTTCACATCTACAGGAAATTGGTATAAGACGGGGGGGATTGGGTTGTTGATAGACTCTGCTGAGATTAAACAAGACCAGCAAGCGATACAACTGACTGCATTGCAGCGAGAAGTTGAGCAGCTTAGGCAAGAGAATACAGATTTGCAGATTGCATTATCGACCACGGCTGAGCATGGCGATCTCATTGAAGCTCAAATCCATGCTGTCAACATACAGCTCAAGGCTAAGTCTGCAGAGCAACAGCGCACTGCAGCTCAACTGGCCAAGCTGCTAGAGATACTATCGCAGGAGAAAGATGACTTAGAAACAACCCTGCGAACTCTAGTAGATCACGGGGATGCAGTGGATGAGCAGTGGGAAGCCAAGCTGGACGAGGCAATCAGTTTAGCAAGTCTAGATAGCTTGACCCAAATCGCGAATCGTCGCCGCTTTGATGAGCATTTGACTCAGCAATGGAAGCAGATGGCTAGGGAAAAAGCACCTATCGCGGTGATTTTAGGCGACATCGACTACTTTAAGCAGTACAACGATCTCTACGGCCATCTGGCAGGAGACGCCTGCCTTAAGCAAATTGCTCTGACCCTTAGGAAATCGGCTTTGCGCCCCATTGATTTAGTGGCCCGCTACGGAGGGGAAGAATTTGGGGTTATTCTACCTCAAACCGATCTTCAGGGTGCGGTCGAGGTCGCTGAGCGAATGCGAGCTTCCATTGAAAAACTCCAAATTCCCCATGCTCGTTCACAGAACAGTGCTGTTGTCACTCTCAGTTTAGGGGTGGCCTGTACGGTGCCCTTGCCGAGTCAATTATGGATAGATCATCTAGAGCAAGCAGATCAACAGCTCTATCAGGCGAAGGAGGGTGGTCGCAATCGATTTGCAGCGATCAATTCGAAGTAAAAGTATTTTCTGTCCCAAACGTTTGACCTAGAGTATTTTAGAAGGTGATTTATGTCTCAGGTTTCTATTCCTCAACAGTTTGGTATTACTTCCGAGAATATTCCTCGCTCTGAAGAGTATCTGACCCTACATTTCTCTCCAACCGCAATTCCCCGGCAGGAGCGTTGGAGAAACTATGGCTTATCTGCAGATTTCTTGGGTGACTATTTCTCAACTTTTTTCCCAGGCGATGAAAATGCAGAGCAACCGATTAGTCGCCGAGAAACAATCAAAGCCTCTATCAGCTACATCGCGAATGAACTACTTGAGAATGCTGTTAAATATAGTGATATCGAGACGGACCGAGCGATTCACATCACGCTATTTCTATATGAGCAAGAAATTATCTTTCAGGTGGTGAACTATGCCAATCAATCAAGGGTCGAAAAGTATCAAAGTTTCATTCAAAAATTGCTGAATTCAGATCTTGATGACCTTTATGTGCAGCAGCTAGAGCAGTCTGCCCTTGGAAGTGGAGAATCCAATTTAGGAATGCTGACGATGCTCCAAGACTATTCCGCTAAATTTGGCTGGTATTTTGAGCCTGTGGCCGAGTCCCCAAACCTAACTCAGGTTAAAGTAACGGTGCGATTGGGCGTTTAAGCATGACAGCAATTGACGTGAAAAAAATCAGACTTTTGGGAGTGGCCAGTGGAAATTAAGACAGATGACTATACAATTTGGCGTGATGCAGAGTCTGCAACCGTTCACATTCAAGGAATCTTGCGGTTGTCAGGGATGAAAGAATATGACCCAATCATGGAGTTTATGCTTGAGGCCCTGGGGGGTGCTGAACAATTCACCCTTAACCTACAGGGGCTTGAATTCCTGAACAGTTCTGGAATCAGTATGTTGACGATGTTCGTTATCAAGGTGAGGCAGCAGGGAAATGTGAAGCTGCAGATTCAAGGCTCTGAAACGACACTGTGGCAAACAAAATCTCTCAAGAACCTGAAACGGTTGATGCCCAGTCTCAGCTTGGAGTTCGCTTAGTTTTTTGTGCCGTATAGGCTTGCTTCAAGCGCTAAAAGGCCTCGTTCTGGGCCTGCTGTTGTTTCCACTGCAAAGCCTGGATTTGGACCTCTGGGTAGAGCAGGCTGTGGGTGGGAATTAGGGTAAGGGTTGCGATCGCAACATCCAGCTCTCCTCTTTGTTCCGCTATCTGTCTAGCTCTCGCTAGAATATCTGCGCCCTGTCCCTTAGACGAGAATGTCTCAACGGGAACAACACCAGAGGATTCAGATCGCGCCCTCAAAGGAAGTGCCTGCCGACTTGCGACCGGCGTCTGCAGTAACAGAGTCATCGTCCCAAGCCCCAGTATAAAGAGGCTGAGCACCCCCAATCGTGTCGCCTGCGCCTGACGGGTAGACCGCCTGACCTCAGCTTCAATATCGCGGGCTTCTGCAGGACTGAGCTGGAGCCTACGCCGTTCGATCTCTAAAAGCATAATCTCGGCAGTGGTGAGCTTGCCTTTGAATAAATAGGCCTGTATTTTCGTCTGATACGCCCGTTGGCAAGGTGTGATGGAAGCTGGGCGGTTGTCATTAAGGAGTGCCATTGGTTTCACCAATCACTGTAGATGAATGCTTGGCGTTCCCCCGCAAAAGCGATCTCAGCCAAGTTTTGAAATGGAGACAAGAACAAAGTGGATCTGAGTAGACAAATATCCGCTTTGCCCTCACTAATCTCAAGTCCTACTTTCTTAGATCTCCCACCCTAATGCAGTGATCCAGTCAGCGGTTGGCGGTAATTTGAATCACAGGGAAGTCTTATCTCATACTCATTTAGGGCACTTCAGGAGAGCATTTTCTTCATATCTAGTCTTCATTTGCTCGGTTTCTCAGCAAAAAATAAGACACTGCGCCTCTGCGGCGTTTAGTCTATCAAATACAAATGAAATGACTTCAGCTATGTCCTCGGATCAGAACAATCTCAATAATATTCTGGTCATTATTCCAGTTCTAAATGAAGAAGCCACCATCAAAGGGGTGATCCACGATCTGCAGTCCCACGGTCTCTACAACCTGCGCGTGGTAGATAACGGCAGTACCGATCAGAGCGTTGCGATCGCAACCCAGACCGGGGCCGAAGTCGTGCGAGAGCCCACTCCTGGCTACGGGCAAGCCTGCTGGCAAGGACTACAAAATCTTCCCCATCACATCGACTGGATTTTTTTCTGTGACGGTGATGGCAGTGATGATCTCAGTAAACTATCCAAATTTCTCGACCAGCGAGAGCAGTATGACCTAATTTTGGGCAATCGCCGCGCCACTCCCACCGGACGAGCGGCCATGACAGCAACCCAAGGCTTTGGCAACCAGCTCGCCACCCGTCTGATCGCCCTCGGCTGGAAGCATCGATATCACGACCTTGGCCCCTTACGCCTGATTCGGCGCTCAGCGCTAGACACAATCCAAATGCAAGATCGCGGCTTCGGTTGGACCGTTGAGATGCAGGTCCGCGCCGTTGAGTGCGGCTTACGGATCAGCGAACTGCCCGTTGGGTATCGCCGTCGTTTGGGCGGACGTTCAAAAATCTCTGGCACCCTGTCCGGCAGCATCCAAGCCGGAATTGTAATTCTCAGTACCCTCGGCCAGCTTTACAGCCGTCGCTGGCGCGTTCTGCCCCTTCAGCAATCGGACCCCGTTCCTCAAAAAGTGCATTGGCTGTGGCTGAGCACCCTCTTGCTCATGGCAGGCTGCGCCCTGATTGCTCCCTACGGCGACTTTTCTTCCATAGACTCCTTTAATCGCTTCTATTTAGGCACTGCGGTTCTAGGACTGGGCTTTGTCCTCTCTTGGCTGGTGCAGCGTCTCAGCGCGGTTTGGTTTTGGGCCGTCTCTATTGCAGCTCGCCTGCTGCTGCTGCCCATGCAGCCCGGAGACGATATCTGGCGCTATCTCTGGGAAGGCCGTATTCAAAACCTAGGGTTTAGTCCCTTCCATCTTGCCCCCAATGCCGAAGCCCTGATTGAGTATCGAACCGATTGGTGGTCTCAGATCAACCATCTAGATGTCTCAGCCATTTATCCCCCTTTAACCCAGTGGGGATTTCGTGGATTAGCAGCCCTTTCTACCTCCGTATTGCTGTTTAAAGTTGGCTTTGTAGTCGCCGACCTCTTAATCTGCGGTTTGCTTAGTCATCGCTTCGGCCACGCAAAAACCTTACTCTATGCCTGGAACCCAATTGTTCTGTACTCTTTTGCCGGTGGCGGCCACTACGATAGCTGGTTTTTGCTCCCCCTCGTCGCCGCCTGGCTCTGGCTTGACTCACCCAGCCGACCCAAAACGCCAAAGCAGATTACCATCAGCAGCCTCCTGCTCGGCATCAGCGTTGCCGTCAAGTGGATCTCTCTGCCGATTTTGAGTTTCTTAGTGTGGCGAACGGTACGACAAAAGTGGCTGAAGTGGGTGCCTGTCATACTCCTGTGTGTCTGCTTGCCGATGGTAATCACCGCCCTTCCTTTTTGCCTTGAAGGTTCCTGCCCCCTTGTGCCCACCAGCTCTACCTTCGTCACCCACGGTCGCAGCGCCGAACTGATCCCCCACCTTCTCGGGAATATTGATGTCCTCCGCTGGAATAACTGGACCTATCTCATCCCTCTAGGCGGTGTAGGACTGTGGCTGATCTTAAAATCCCGTACCCTGGGTCAATTTACGGAAGCATTTTTGGGGCTATTACTGATTCTTTCGCCCATTATTCATGCCTGGTATTTTACCTGGTTAGTCCCTTTCTCAGTCATGAGTCGCAATTGGGGAACTCGCCTAGTCAGTCTGTCCGTCTTTGTCTATTTTGTCCTGCCCTTTCGTATTTTGACCCAGGATGATTTCTCCTGGTATCTCTCTAATAGCGAACGAACCGTACTTTGGCTGCCCTACGTACTAGGCTGGCTATGGACCCTTAAACAGCAATCATTTGAGACAGAAATGCCCGCAATAGGTTCGACTCATCCACAAAAGGTTTAACCACAGCCCAGTATTCTTTCACTAAAAACTCAGGTACATCTAGTTCTATGGTGAGTAGGTATTCTTCAACTGCTTCGGAAAACAGATTATGAAACGGCGTTTATCCCTTATCCTTTTGCCCAGCCTATTCCTAATGGGCTGCACTGTGCCTGTGTTGGAAAATCAACTGCAGCAGCCCGCCTCTTCACAGATTGTCAGCAACATCAAGGAAGGGAAGCCTTTTTCCTATGAAGATTATGCGACAGTTCTGACGGCCCATGTTGATGACGAAGGCTTAGTTGACTACGAAGCTCTGCAGCAGGACCGGGAAGCCTTAGATCGGTTCAATGCCACGCTGGCTGCTGTCCCCGCTGACATATATGGCGGCTGGAGTGAACCTGAGAAACTAGCCTTTTTGATGAATGCCTATAACTCGTTTACGCTGCAGGCCATTATTGATCAGGAACCCCTTAAAGGCAGCATCCGAAATATTACAGGTGTTTGGGACATTACCAAATATGATATTGCCGGCGAGAAGAAAACACTCGACAATATTGAGCACGACACCATTCGCAAGGAATTTGACGAGCCTCGCATCCATGCGGCCCTTGTCTGTGCCGCAATGAGTTGTCCCATCCTTCGCAATGAACCCTACACCAGCGAAGAGGTAGAGGCGCAACTTGAAGATCAAACAAACATTTGGATAGCCCGTCCTGACACGGGTTTCAAGATTGATCGCGAGCAGAAGCAAGTCTTTTTATCTAAGATTTTTGATTGGTACGGTGACGACTGGAAGGCCAGCTACGCTGTTGAAGGCAAGTTTAGCGGCAGTGACAAGGAACGAGCTGTACTCAACTTCGTTAGTAATTATGTCAGCCCAGAAGATAAAGCATATCTAGAACAAGGCGACTATGAGGTTAAGTACCTTGACTACGATTGGGGACTTAATAAGCAGTAGATTCGCGGAAAGGTTTGAGGCAACCGCCCATTAAAACACGGGCCTGCATCCCTTAAACCTCACAACCTCGATGCTGAGAAGGGGCAGTCTCGAAGTTCACGCTCGGAGAAGAAAAGCTGATAGCTTTGGAACATCACGATCGTTCTTCGGAACTATTAACGGAATGTCACTGCAGCATGAGCTTTTTCTTCAGTCTCCCGAGGGTCGTTTTGTCGCCTACAGCCAACGCTTAGATCGGGGTCAAACACTACGGCTACAGTTTGCTGCTCACAGCAAACCCAATCTGCGCCTCACTTGGCAACAGGTGATTGATTTTTGGCAAAATGACTCAGATTTCCGTGATTTGACGACGAACGTGTTCGTTCAGTCTCCCTACGCTGCCTTTTTTTGGGAAACACCCCCAATTACCAAAAGCACACGACTGAAGGCATGGGAATGCGTGATCGTGAACGCCCCTGCATTAACCGGCATGGTGGCGAATCCACGCCCTTTTTCTCAGCAGTTCGAGCGCCAGGAAGCTGGGACAGAGATCTGTCTTTTTTCCAATCTTGGGGGTGATGCTTTACTGATGGCTCCCTGCCCTGCAGAACCACTCTCTACCCACGCACACCTGGCAATTTTTGTTCGTAATGCCCCTCATCTACGCACAGACATTTTATGGCAAAGCCTGAGTGAAGCAATTTCGTACCACCTAGAGACAATCGACGGCGAGCCTCTCTGGATCAGCACTTCAGGATTAGGCGTCTCTTGGCTACATATTCGCCTTGATTCGTGCCCAAAGTACTACACACACCGACCCTATCGCCACGTTTCATAGGTTGATGGGCATTATCCTGCGCCTTACTCCGTATATGCGCTTCACTGTTTTTTATCTTCATCAAGCTTAATCTATCTCTCGGTAATCTCACTGAGAGAGATGCGGTTTTTATTTGTTAAAAGAATTAGTGGTGGGGTTGTTTAGGGGCCTATTGGGCCTGTGAGACAGGGGTTATGGGGAATTCGTTATTTAATCTGGGATTCAACAAGATGATTCGCGGTAATTCGATCATCGCGATTATCAGTCCTGAGTCGATGCCGGTTAAACGGCTGATCGCTGCGGCGAAAGAGAATGGGCGACTGCATGATTTCACTCGCGGACGACGCGTCCGTGCGGTTGTCATTGATACTTCAGGGACCGTGATTCTTTCATCGTTTCAACCCCAAACGATTAGCAATTCTCGAGCAAAAGTGCTGGGGTCGGCTTAGGTATTGAGACAAACGAGCCTAAGGCTCACAGACTCTCCGCTCTCCTCGGGGACAGACGATGGAGACAAGAATAGTGCTCGTTGACTTCGGCAAACTTGGGCTTGTCGCGGTACAAGTACTGATTAGGACACAAAACTGGCTCAAACTCATCTATGCCAAAGAAGAACTGTTTTAACTCAGCCGGGTACTGCTATACCTGTTGCGATCGCAAAGCAAGAAACGAACGAAAGCCCAAGCTAAGGTCTTAAGGAAGCAGATTATTGGAATAGCTTGCCACTCTTCACGCTCCGCTATCGTCACAGTCTCCAGCAAAAAAATTTCTCCAATCTGTTAGATCGGAGATCAAAGTGGGAACACTGATGATGTAACGCAGATTTAAGGACAACTCAAGCGCTTTCTAGAGCTTCCATCTCAAAGATGCGATTGAGTCAGACTAAATCCCAGCGTTCCCCAAATAACTAGATCTCCCCTGGCCTCACCGCTAGGGGTTTTTATTAGCTTAACCTCTGCTTTAGCACTCCCCCTGAGTAGATCCACGGAACTTTACAAGCTTCGCGCTCGGCCTTGAGCCTGTAACTCACTGCCTTATTCACCAACTCGCCAGCCTTCTTTCGGAGTGGAAGCCATATCGGACTCCGACTAAAGCGTGGGGATTTATAATCAACGGAAAAATCCCGCCCTCAATTGAGGGCGGGATTTCATTAATCACTTATCTAATTGTCGAGAGAACTAAAGTTGTCCCATTAGAAGGTCGTGATTAGCCGTTGATGACTGGAGCAGTCAGAGCAACAGTTGTAGATTCCATGGAAGCTAGGTCCAGAGGGAAGTTGTGAGCATTGCGCTCGTGCATGACTTCAAAACCAAGGTTAGCTCTGTTCAGAACATCGGCCCAAGTGTTGATCACGTTGCCGCTTGAATCAACGATGGAGTGGTTGAAGTTGAAACCATTCAGGTTAAACGCCATGGTGCTGATGCCCATTGCTGTGAACCAGATTCCAATCACTGGCCATGCACCCAAGAAGAAGTGTAGTGCGCGGCTGTTGTTGAAAGAAGCATATTGGAAGATCAACCGACCGAAGTAGCCGT